>QKJV01000286.1 GCA_003249165.1 Desulfobulbaceae bacterium
CATTATTTTCCTTTCATCTATACGTTAGGTGCACGGAGTAAAAACGATGCGATTTCTTTTCCCGTTGAGGGTTTTGATGGAGGATCTGTTTCGATGCTTAGCGTGAAATTCGGTTAAAATATTTGACAGAATCTTGTGGAGCATTCTTTCCCAATGTGTGGTTGTTTCCAGAGCTGTTAGCGTCCTCATCCTATATGAAAAATCTTTCCTTACTAAAATGGGTAATCTGTTTAATCCTCTCTTGTTCTAAGCCCAGGAACCCGTAAAAACTGTCAAACTTGCAAGACATGTCCTCAGGCTGATTTGGCTATATTTACCTGTAGAACGCTTGTTTTCGTTAAGAAATTCCAAAAAAATTGTTTCTGCCTGGTTTTGATTAAGCTCGAATTTCCTGCTAGAAAGAGCTTGACTTCCTGTATCAAGATTCTCGAAGATATTGTCTGAAAAAGCAGAAATAGTGGGCAATGGTTGCCTATCAACTAATCACCAGGAGTTCTTGATGAAAATTAATCTCGGACCTGTAACTCGAATTGAAGGGCATCTGAACGTACGAACTACCGTTGAAAATGGGAAGATTGTTGATGCTCGATGTATGGGAGAAATGTTCCGGGGTTTTGAAGTAATTCTGCAAGGAAGAGACCCTCTTGATGCCCAGCAGATAACCCAGAGAATATGTGGTGTCTGTCCCTATGCTCATGGTATCGCCTCCTCCTATGCGCAGGAGAAGGCCTATAATCTTCAGGTTCCTGCAAATGGCAGAATAATGCACAATCTAATCCAGGGTGCGAACCATCTTTATGATTATCTGCTCCATTTTTATCAGCTTTCTGCTCTTGATTTTGTCGATGTGACAGCCATCCTCAATTACACAGGTTATGATGCGGACCTGGTCAAAATAAAAGCATGGGTACAATCCGAACTGGCTTCGGGAAAAATGTTTCCCGCGGCCCCTTTCTTGCCGAGGCTTAACGGCGATTTTATTAAAAATAACGATCTCAACATAGGCGCTTTAAAACATTACGTTGAGGCAATGGAAATTCAAAAAAAAGCGAACCGGGCGGCGGCAGTTTTTGGGGGAAGATTTCCACATTCCACGGCAATTTTTCCAGGCGGCTGCAGTCAGGAGGCCAGGATTGATTTGATCGTAACCTATCAAGCGCTCATTGCTGAAGTTCGTGAATTCGTTCAGAGCAAATACATTCCGGACATTGTTGCTGTCGCTGAGAATTATCCCCGCTACTGGGAAATAGGTGGGAGTAAAGGTGGTTTTCTGTCCTACGGACTGTTGCCGCTTTCATCAGAACCTGAGAGTAAAAGGTTACTGGCATCAGGTGTGTTGTATGAGGAATCCTGTAGTCCTGTCAATTTTGACCTTATAACGCAGGATATTGGTTATGCTAAATATTCGTCGCCAAGTGGCTTGAAGGTTGCGGAGTCTTACCTGACGCCTGACCCTCATAAAACAGACGCCTATACATGGACGAAGGCTCCTCGGTATAACGGAAATGTTCTGGAAGTCGGACCGGCGGCAAGGGTATTGGTGGATTACCGACAAAAAGAGAATAAAACCGTCAAAAAGCTGGTAGACAATTTTTTAGACAAATTTGCCATCAGAATACAAAATCTTAACTCTGTCCTTGGACGTCATCTAAGTCGAGCGATAAATGCTCTGGTTATAGCTGATTTCCTTCTTGAGGAGTCAGAACGACTCAATCCCGGTGATAAAACGATATGTGATATCAATATTCCGGAAAGCGGTGAGGGGTACGGGGCTACAGAAGCTTCCCGCGGAGGCCTTCTTCATTACATCAAAATTGAAAATCGTAAAATTGCAAATTATGAATGTGTCGTTCCTACGACATGGAACGCATCGCCTCGAGATGACCGGGGAATCCCCGGAGCCATGGAATCAGCCCTTATCGGCACTCAAGTTGCTGACGGTGAAGATCAGATTGAAGCTGTGAGAATAATTCATTCTTTTGACCCTTGTATTGCATGTTCTGTCCACTAATTTGCAGCTGGAAAACATTCCCCTCGTGATAAGACGGAGTTTTGTAATGGATAGAAGGACTTTTTTGAAACTTGCGGCAACACTTTGTACTGTTTTTGGTATAACAAGTATTCCAGATCCGATAAACGCGGCTCTGAAAAAAATAAAACCGCAGGATTTGCCGAAGCTGATTTATCTGCAGGGAATGTCATGCACGGGGTGTTCGATATCTCTTCTCCAGGCACAATCTCCCTCGCCATTGGCAATGATAACCGATTATTCACAGCTTGTATTTCATGCTGACCTGTCGGCCATTTCTGGAAGCAAGGCCCTGAATCTGTTGAACAGCTATATCTCCGGAGAGGCCGGTGAATATTTTCTGGCAGTGGAAGGTGCTATTCCTGAGCTGATGCCTGAAGCCTGTATGATAGGGGATAAAACTTTCGGGCAATATCTGGAAAATGCTGCAAAAACAATGAGTGGAGCTCTCGCCATCGGCGCTTGCGCGTCAGACGGAGGGATTCCAGCCGCGGAAGGCAACCTCACTGGTGCAGTTGGTTTAAAGAACTATTATGCAAAAAAAGGCATAAAAAAACTGGTTGTCAACATTCGAGGATGTCCTGTGCATCCGGATTGGGTATGGCACACAATAATCCACTTGGTAAAAATAGGTGTTCCAGATCTGATCAATGATGCACCTGCGCTTTTTTTCAGCAGAAAGGTTCATGAACTGTGTCCGCGCTATCATGATTTTCAACAGGAAATTTTTGCAAAAAAAATCGGGGATAAAGGTTGTCTATTCAAGCTGGGGTGCCTGGGTCCAGACACCTATGCAGACTGCCCCACGCGGTGGTGGAATGGAGGTCAGACATGGTGTATTGATAGTAATGCACCTTGCATTGGCTGTGCTTCTCAAGGATTTGCCCGTATGAAAAATCTGCCGTTTTATCGTCTCTCGGAACCACATCAACCGGTTTGATAAAGGACAGTGAATGAAAGTGAAAACTTTTGCGAATTTTCCGGTTACAACCAAAGTCATGATATCCGTTTCGACGGTCTTGCTGTTTATTCTTTTGGGTTCTTCAATTTTTTTGACCAGTTATTTCAAAAAAAAGATGGCGTATACTTGTCTTGATTCAGTCCAGAGTCTTTTCAGTTCTTTTCAGGAGGGAGTTAAGGGGTCACTTGAACGGGGCCAGATGAATAATTTCCAGAAACTGCTTCTTCAACAGAAAAAAATTAAAAATATTCTTGCTGTATCTCTGTATGATCGAGCCGGAAATATTAACCTTTCCTCCCGGGAAAACGTTAAAGGTAGTGAGAGAATTCCTGAACGGCTTCAACGAAGAATGGAATCCCAAGATGGACTGATTATGGATTATCAGGGAAATACTCTTCAAGTTGTGGCTGCGCAAAGAGTGGTGAATGATTGTATCAGATGCCATCCATCCTGGGAAAGTGGTTCTCTTGGCGGAAGTTTGTCGTTACTGTATGACCTGACTGAGCTGAATAACTCGATTGCGCGTTTTGAGATTTTTATCCTGACGGGCAGTATTGTTGTTCTGTTATTTACCTGCTGTATAATTTTTTTTGTTATGCAGAAAATCGTCAGTTCGCCCATTAACAGTCTAACCGTTGATCTGACAACCAGTGCTGCCACCGTCTTTGAGAATGCCCGGAAGGTTCTTGCCTCCAGCCAGTCATTTGCATCTAATGCTCAGCAACAGGGGGTATTTTTGGCAGAGACAAATAGATCGGTGCAGGAAATATCTTCCATGACTAACCAAAATTCACTGAGCGCGGCCAATGCCAGTGCACAGATGACTGATGCTAATAGGTTCATGACAGAGGCGAATCAGGCCATGCAGAAGCTTACTCATGCCATGAGTCAGATTGCCACAGCCAACGAGGAAACTTCGAAAATTATTAAAACGATTGATGGAATTGCCTTTCAGACAAATCTGTTGGCATTAAATGCTGCCGTTGAAGCCGCGAGAGCAGGTGAAGCCGGTATTGGTTTTGCCGTTGTTGCTGAAGAAGTTCGTAATCTGGCTTTGCGCTGCACGGAAGCTGCTAAAAGTATATCTTCGCTCCTGAACGAAACAAAACAGAGGGTAGAAAACGGTGTTGCTCTTGTCAGTGAGACGGATAACTCTTTTAAAGACGCATTTGAAAAAAACATGAAAACAGCGGATATGCTTTATGAAATCACCACAGCATCAAAGAATCAGACTGCGGGGATCGGGGAAGTAACTACTGCGATGCACGAGCTTGATAATGTAACCCAGCAAAATGCGGCTGATGCAGACCAGACAGCACAGGTAGCTGATGACATGGAAAAAGAAGCCGAGCAGCTTAGTAAGTACGTGAACGCGCTTGTTAACCTGGTCAAAGGAAAACAAGTGTGAGTATCCTGCAATAACCAAAGTCTTTTTTACCAGTTGTTTTTGTTGGCAAGAGAAAATGTGGCTTCTTTCATCGCTCGTCAGATTTGAGGACTGCCAG
>QKJV01000400.1 GCA_003249165.1 Desulfobulbaceae bacterium
GATTTTCTTTTTTCAATGTGCGTAACTGGTGTGATATAGCCGATTTTGTCAAACCAAGTAAAAACGCCAAGTCGCAGACGCACATTTCACTGACATCCAGTGCCCATAAAATCCTGAGCCTTGTGCCATCTCCCACGGCTTTCAGAAATTTCGTCAAAGTATTAAAAGTATCATCTGAAAGCATTTTTATTTTCACTGCATTTACGGTTTCTTCGTGTATGACATCACAATCGCAAACATCGCCTCTGACAGACATAATTACCCCTCCTTTCAAAATATCAATTGAGTGTATGTTCAACCATATACATATTATAATTGAACGAACACTCAACTGTCAAGAGATTTTTATAATTGTTCATAAAATATTTGCTTTTAAACTTAGATATCACATTGACATTTTTCGATTTGGCGCATATAATATATCATATCGAAGTATTTAGATTTGAGGTGTCAATATGGATTACTACCTGGAAAACACGAAAGTGTTCAAGGCGCTTGGCGATTCCAAGAGAGCAATGATCGTAGATATGCTCTCTTGCGGAGAACTTTGTGCCTGCAACATTCTGGAGAAATTTGAAATGTCCCAATCAACACTGTCTCATCACATGAAAATCCTGTGTGAGTGCGGCCTTGTTAAGGGACGGAACGAGGGAAAATGGACGTACTACTCATTAGATGATGATGCTATCGGTAAAACAAAACAGTTTTTCTGCGCCATCACATCTGATAAAGAAAATTGTATTTGCAGAGATAACACAAATTGTTGTAAGGGGTGTAATGAAAATGAGTAAATGTTGTTGTTCTTCCGAAAGCTGCTGCCCGCCGCAGCCGAAAAAACCGATTAACATTGATTTTTTGTATCTGGACACGACCGTTTGCGGCAGATGCCAGGATACGGAAAAAGCGCTGGACGACGCAGTTTCCAGCGTCGCTGTAGTGCTGAACGCGGCTGGATATGAAGTTAAGGTAAACAAAGTAAACATCGTAACAAGGGAGTTGGCGATACAGCTCCGTTTTGTCAGCTCGCCTACCATCCGTGTAAATGGAAACGATATAGCCGTGGAACTGCGGGAATCAGTCTGCGAGGACTGTGGGGAACTTTGCGGTGATAATGTGGATTGCCGTGTATGGGTATATAACGGTGTCGAATATACATCCCCTCCGAAGGAATTGATTGTGGATGCCATTCTACGAGATGTGTATAGTCCCCATCAAAGCGTACCGAATGGCGAAGATTATCAGCTTCCAGAAAATCTGGAAACATATTTTATCGCCAAAGCACACAAGGATGAAACGGAACGTCAAGAGAAAGCTGGTAAACCGATATGAGCGAAGAAAAAAATAAAGGCATTGGTTTTTTTGAAAAATATCTATCCGTTTGGGTTCTGCTGTGCATGGCGGCGGGTATCCTGATCGGAAAATTCTTGCCTGGCATTCCAGATGTTTTGGAAAAATTTCAATACGCCGATCAGAACCTCCCGATTGCTGTCCTCATTTGGATTATGATTTTCCCCATGATGATGAAGATTGATTTTCAGTCTATCAAGAATGTGAGGAAAAACCCCTCGGGCATCCTCATATCAAGCGGCAGCAGTTGGCTGATCAAGCCATTCCTAATGTTTGGGTTGGCTACCCTGTTTTTCAAGGTCATCTTTCAAGCCTTTATCCCAGCGGATTTGGCACAGGACTTCGTAACAGGCGCGGTACTCTTGGGCGTGGCACCTTGCACGGCGATGGTGTTCGTATGGAGTCATCTGACCAAAGGCGACCCGGCGCATACGCTTGTACAGGTTTCGGTCAATGACCTCTTGATACTCGTATTGTTTGTGCCGCTGGTACAATTCTTGTTGGGGGTAAATGGCGTTACGATTCCTTGGGATACGCTCTTCTTTTCCATCATATTGTTCGTCGTCGTTCCGCTGGCAGGCGGCGCACTTACACGCTTTCTGATGATAAAGAAAAAAGGAATAGAGTATTTCAATGAAAAGTTCCTCCCCAAGTTTGACGGCATAACGACCTTGGGACTTCTGCTCACCCTTATCATCATCTTTTCTTTCCAAGGCGACATTATTTTAGAGCAACCTCTATATGTTTTGCTGATTGCGGTTCCGTTGATTCTGCAAAATGTTATTTCCGCCAGTTTCACCTATCTATTATGCAGATGGACGAAGCAGCCACACAATATAGCAGCTCCTGCTTCATTGATAGCGGCTTCGGACTTCTTTGAACTGTCAGTGGCAGTAGCGATTGCCCTGTTCGGCCCCAATTCACCAGTAGTGCTTGCCTGCACGGTAGGTGTATTAACCGAAGTTCCGGTCATGCTTCTACTGGTACGTTTTATTAATAAAACCCGCCATTGGTTCCCCAAACCGGTGGCTGATAACAACTAAATTATATTAAGGAGTTTTTACCATGAAAAAAATGAAAATATTTGAGCCTGCCATGTGTTGCCCGACCGGACTTTGCGGTGTGGGCGTAGACCCCGAACTGTTGCGTATGTCCACTGTGCTGGAAACACTGAAAAAGCGTGGTGCAAGCGTTGCTCGCTTCAATCTCAACAGTGAACCTGCCGAATTTATCAAAGACAAGACGATTAATGCATATATCAACGAAAAAGGTACAGATGGATTACCCGCCGTGATGGTTGATGGCGAAATAGTCATCGCAGGCAGATACCCTACTAATGAAGAATTCACAAAGCTGCTCGACCTTCCTGATAATGTGCTGGGCAAGCAGAATAAACCCGAGTCCGGCGGTTGCGGATGCAAGGGAGGTTGCTGTTAAATGAATCTATTCGATCCCGGCAGTATCAAACTGACAAAGTATCTTTTTTATACCGGCAAGGGCGGCGTTGGCAAAACCAGCGTTGCCTGTGCCACCGCCGTCACCCTTGCGGACAATGGGAAAAAAGTGCTGCTCATCAGCACCGATCCTGCTTCCAATTTACAGGATGTTTTTTCGATGGAATTAACCAACAAGGGGACCGCCATCCCCAATGTGCCGAACTTAGTGGTTGCGAATCTTGATCCCATACAAGCTGCCGCTGAATACAGAGAAAGCGTGATTGCACCTTATCGCGACAAACTGCCTGCATCCGTTATCACAAATATGGAGGAGCAACTTTCCGGCTCCTGCACCGTAGAAATTGCAGCATTCAATGAGTTTTCCAATTTTATCACGGACGGTAGGGTTCAGCAGGAATACGACCATATTATTTTTGACACCGCTCCTACCGGACACACCCTGCGGATGCTTCAGCTTCCGTCCGCGTGGAGCAATTTTATCAGCGAAAGCACCCACGGCGCATCCTGCCTCGGTCAACTTTCCGGCTTGGAGAGTAAAAAAGCCATCTACAAACAAGCTGTGGAAACGTTGGCAGATGGTAACCTAACCACGCTAATCCTCGTCACCCGCCCGGAAACCGCGCCATTCAAAGAAGCGGAACGAGCTTCCAGTGAACTGTCTGCATTGGGTGTCAATAATCAAATGCTGGTTATCAACGGAATATTGCTGGAACATTCGGATGCTCTATCCTCCAGCTTGTACGAAAAACAACAAGCTGCCATTTCCGCAATGCCGGAGGGTTTAAAGGTGTTCTCAACCCATATGGTACCTCTGCGGGCATATAACGTCACCGGCTTGGAAAATGTACGCGCCCTATTGAATACCGACCGTGTGACCGTCCATGCTCAAACATTGAACGCTACTGATATTCCATCGCTGAACGACGTGATAGACGAATTGGCAACAGAGGGCAAGCGTGTCATATTTACGATGGGCAATGTAATCGTTAAAATTCAGTAGGTTTCGGTGCATTTTACGTTCGAGCGGTGCATTTTGCAGGGTAATCGTTAAATTTCAGCCAGTAGCGGTGCATTTTATCAATTCCTACGAGCATTTGCAGAAGACTTTCACAGTTGACTGTATAACAAAAAAGGTACAGAAAAATAACGGTGAACGTCCTATGTACCTTGTTTCAGATCATCATGAGGCAATAATAGACCGAGATATGTTCAACCGCGTTCAGCAGGAGCTTGCAAGGCGTGTTTCTAAACGTAAAACTTCTGATAAGACAATTACAGAGCAAGGAAAATATTCAAGTAAATATGCACTTTCCGAACTTCTTATCTGCGGTAACTGCGGTTCACCCTATCGCAGAGCAGTATGGACTTCAAGAGGAAAACGACAAGTAGTATGGCGGTGCATAAGCCGCCTTGAACATGGAAAAAAATATTGTACCCAATCACCGACAATGCATGAGGAAAAGCTTCAGACCGCAATTTTACAAGCGGTCAATGACTATCTCGGCTGTCGTGATGAAATTGCCAAAATTCTGAAAGCCAATATTGGCACTGTACTTGAATGTCAGGGACAAGAAAAAATATTATTTCTTGAAAAACGGCTTGGTGAAATTAATTATGCAAGAAACGATTTAATTACACTTATTGCATCTGGTGGCTGTGATGAAGAAAAAATGGATTCAGAATTTGCAAGGAATTATCAGAACTCAAATCAAAAATAAAATTATCGGCTGACACAAAAAATAAGATAGATACAGCTATGAATATGATTGAGAATGAAAAGTTTGAACTTGAGTTTTTTGATAATGTTATTATCCGCAAGCTAATTGAATGCATAAAAGTCCTTAACAAAACAGAAATCCTCATAATTTTTAAAGGCGGTATAGAAGTTAAAGCAGAAATTGAATAAAAAATAACTTTACGGTCTGCAGAAATGCAGATCATTTTTTATTGTAGGAGGTGACAAATTTATATGCCAAACAATTATGACGGCATCAAAACACAGAAGTTCGGTATTGAAGTTGAAATGACAGGTATAACCCGTGGAAAAGCAGCAAAGGTTGTTGCACAGTTTTTTAACACTGAGGCTGAGCATTTCGGTGGGAGCTATGATATGTACAAGATTACAGACTCAAAGAATCGAGTATGGAAAATTATGTCCGACGCAAGTATCCGCTGTACGAAAAAAGATGGTACTTCTGCGACAAAAATGTATTCGGTTGAATTTGTAACCCCAGTATGCCAATATGATGATATTGAAGATATTCAGCAGATTGTTCGTGATTTGCGTTCTGCCAATGGTATCTGCAATGATTCTACTGGTATTCATATTCACATTAATGCTGAGCCTTACGATGCAAAAACACTTCGAAATCTTGTTAACATTATTTCAAGCAAGGAAAATATGATTTACCGAGCCTTACAAGTTGATTATGGTCGGCAGAGCTACTGCAAAAAGGTTGACAGGGATTTTCTTGAAAGGCTTAATAAAGAAAAGCCTGCCACTATGGAGAAGCTGAAAAATCTATGGTATAACGGTCATGATGGTTCGGGTGTGCATTACCACAACTCAAGGTATCATCTTTTAAATTTGCATTCTGTATTTTCAAAAGGAACAGTTGAAATCCGTGCATTTAACAGCACTCTTCATGCCGGAGTCCTACGCTCATACTTAATTCTGTGCCTTGCGATAAGCAATCAGGCATTACAACAAAAATCTGCTCAGTGTCGGGAAACACAGAGCAGCAACGAAAAATACACGTTCAGAACATGGATTTTGCGTTTAGGACTTATCGGTGATGAATTTAAGAACTGCAGAAGTCATTTGCTTTCTAATCTTGACGGCTGTATTGCATGGAAAAACCCAGAGGATGCTATTGCTCAGCGTGAGAGGTTAAAACAGGAGCGTATCGCAGGGCGTGAGCAAAATGTCGGGCCTGTGTCGGCTCTTCAAGAAGAATCCGTGGTAACACCCGATGAAAATGAAACCGCCGTTGTAAGCGGATTTGAGGAAGAAAATGAAGAAAGTTTTGAAATGAGTATGTAAGGGGTACAAAATGAAAAAGAAAACGCTATATATCGCCTACGGCAGTAATATCAATCTTGAGCAGATGGCATGCCGCTGCCCAACAGCCACAAAGTTCGGCTCTGGAACAATTTCAGATTATGAACTACAATTTAGAAGGGTTGCAACAATTGTTCCAAAAGAAAATTCATTAGTTCCTGTTCTTTTATGGGAGCTTGAGTCAAGTGATGAAAAAAGCCTTGACAGATACGAGGGATACCCTAATTTTTATCGCAAGGAATATTTTGAACTTAAGATCGATGGTGAAATTCGTGAGGCAATGGCTTATGTCATGAACGGCGGGCAAATTAATCTTCCGTCCGAATCCTACTTCAGTGGTATTGAAAAAGGTTATATAGATAATGGTCTTGACACTACTTATCTTGAAAAAGCTTTGGAACAGGCATATCAGTTGGTTGATGAAGTTC
>QKJV01000246.1 GCA_003249165.1 Desulfobulbaceae bacterium
GGTTCTATTCCAACCCGATTTTCGTAAAGGTTCAGAAATAATACCGTTCTGATCCAATCTTTTCATTGCAGTCGGTCGCTTCGAGATATGTGCCGAAGCGACCGACTTTTGACTTTCGATTTAAGTTTCAATCGTTTCGCCGGATTGGATAGTGTCGGCCATAGGCCGGATCGAAGATGGTGAGACAACTTTCAAAATGAACAATCAGGAGACAACCATGACTGTTCCCCCGCAAAAAACATCAGGTTCACGAGTAATAGCGTTAATTCAAAAGACCTTTATGACGGCTCTGGCTTTAGCCGTCTGTGGGTTGGTTCAGATATCCTTGTGCGCTACCGACAGTCGGGCCGATATTATCACCGCGGTGCAACTCAACGATTACACAGCCGTAGCCAAAATTAATCAGTTACATTAAGCTTACTTGTGTGCCTATTTTTGCATAAGATTCAAATACATATTTCCAGAACTACCAACTCAGCAACATAAGCATCAAACACAGGGTGAGATTAGGCTGTTCTGGGGCTGGTATGACTAATCGTTGCACAGTAAATACAGCCTCGGATCTCTTGAAATCAGCGATGGATGTAGTATCGTTGAACAATAAATGGTTAAGAAGAGAACATAGCCTGAACTCAGACGCTTTGAAATCAGCAGGTTCCAGGAGAATAGTTCCTGCTTAAATTTTGATGTTTACATATACTGTCCCCGGAATTCAAAACAACAATTAAAAGGTTTGATATATGTATGCAAAAGTAGAGAAACAAAAAGATGATAGAAGCAGAGCAGTAGCTGATTTTGTAGCCCAGAACAAAAGTAATTTGAAGAATGATGTTGGATTTGTTGATAATCGGCCTGAAGCCATTGTGCAAAGGAAACATTTGGATTCCGCTAACAATAGTTTGCAAATAACGCAATTAAATGGTTTTCAAATAACAGATAGTAAATTTGTTAATATAATCCAAAGACGGACAAATGTTATTCAACGTGAAGAAACACTTGCAGAAAATATTATCAGAATTTTAAGTAGCAGACAGATTTATATAGGGGATGAGGATGCTGACGCATATGCAAAAAAGTTAAAAAGTAGTCCACCAAATACTGAAATTCAAGTATATGGACATCATCGTGCGTTGAAAATTAATGCTTCTGGAATGCTATCGAGTGTTAGACGTCGTCCCCCGTCAAGTGCAGAAAATATGAGAGTTAGTCCTTTTTTTGGCCCTATGAAAGAAGAGAATATTAGTGCAATTGCCGAAGGGAGGTTTCCTATTTCAGGGGGTGTTCTACAACAAGACGTTACTATTAAGTCATCTGATTTGGCTCATATTGCTCCAAGGGGAAATTTATCAACAGAAATGGGGGGGAGTGCTGCAAAAATGAGTAAGATCGAACATTCGGAATGGTTACATGCAGTAGCTCATTCGCTGGGTGGAGATGACAAGGGTTATAACTTAGCAGCAGGGCCACATTCCCTTAACACAGCAATGATTCCGTTTGAAACAGCAGTAAAAAAATTAGTCTTTGACGGTAAAGTGGTCGATTATTCTGTTACTTTTTTTACAGATTATTTGGACAATGGACTTCTATACATTCATCATGTTGAAATTGGAATACAAGTCGGTGGACTCGGAAGAAAATTTTGGACATTATTTGTCAATCATGAAATGATTAGTCAATTTATAAATGGTGGTGTATTAGCTGAAATTCAAGGAATAGCTAATATTTTTGTGACCTCGTATACGTAAATTACTCTTTTAAAGAGAAGTTTATATGGAACATTATTTCAATAATTTTTGTATAATTTTAAATACGTAGTTCTATCAGTACTCATTCAGCAACATCAACATCAAAGGAACTGTGAGATTAAGCAGTTCTGGAGCCAGTATGACTAATCGTTGCACAGTAAATACAGACTCTGATCTCTTTAAATCAGCGATGAATGTAATATCGTTGAACACTAAAGGTTTAAGAAAAAGAGAATATAGACTGAACTTGAATCGGATTAAAACAGGCGCCGGGGCGGCCCTGTCTACGGATCGGCTCTGGGAATTGAGCACGCAGGGAAATTATTTATGACCGTGCCACGCGGGCTCTTTTCCATAGAGCACCATATTAGCAGTATACGTGCACCTTTTGGCGAATGATACCGTGGAAAAAGACGGTACTGTGTCGATTACCGACATTGTTATAAGCAACGAGGGAAGCCTACAACAAAAGCTAATGAAAATTTAAAGGTTTTAAATATGTATACAAAAGTAGAAAAATCGAAAGAAAATAAAAGTCGATCAGTTACTAATTCTGTTACTCAGAAGAAGGGGAATGTGCAGCAAGGTTTTGGATTTATGGATAATCGACCTGAGGCTGCAGCACAGCTACGGATAGGTGAGATGTTGCGGAACTCCCCTCCGACTGATGAGGTAGCGAAGATGAAGGAGGTAATACAGAATTCGTCCCGTAGTACGTTATTAAAGGAAAAGATAGAGAATAGTGAAGCATTTACGAAGCCTAACTTTTCCATGGTACCTATCCAGCGCCTTGAAATATTCAGTACTGATCATTTTGCAAACCCAGAAGGTTATATGGCCCAACAATACCCAGGGAGTGAGATCAACGAGGATGCTGGAAGTGGCGGGATTCTTGACCGGCCTATTCAAAACCTTGTTCTAACCTTGGCTCGACTAGTGCCAAGGCTTACCTTTGCAGCCCAGCTACGCCGAGCGGGTGGAGCGGGTTCCGACCTCGCGGCTTCGCTTGAAAATGACGTCTATGACAGAGCCTCAGCTCATACCTGGGTTGTCCAGAACAGTCTTGCCATATCTGGCGTAGCACCTACGGCCCTTACCGTTGAGAATGTTCTTCTTGATGATGCTCCACCTGAGGAGCATCATACGTTTCACCGGGATCATGGCAAGGTCGTTCTAACCGAAAGTGCGTTGAAAGATAAAGGTATTAATAGTGCTCAAGAGCGAACATCCAGGGCGAGAGTAGCGAATGGACCCGGTGGTCATGGTTGGGTTCGAGGTCACTATGGTGTTACGAACAAACGTCACAGATTTATTGAGCATATTCACATTGACAAGGATCGTGCTGAAGAGGAACAACGAACTGTCTATAACGCTGCTAGTGCGAATGCAGCAGATGCATTCAATATTAATGACCGTACTAATTTTTCAGAGGCGAATGATGGTAGGGCGTTAAATGCAGCACAAGCGGTGGAAGGTGAAGCTAAGCGCCTAGCATGGGAAACATATGAGCAAACTCTCCCTCAAGAGCAAGACTATTATTGAAAACCATTTTAACCATGAGGCCCTACGGCTTCGGCTACGACGCCTTCCCTCCCATTACATCCGCCTCTTTTTCCAGCCCGGCATCATCATTGATATTCACGCCGCCCTGCATTTGCATGGTGGGTTGCACCCGGCCCTGCATCTGCTGCACGACATGCCAGCCTTCATGGGGCAAATGCCTTTCCTGGCCCGACGCCACGTGAATGTCCGATCCCTGGGTATAAGCATGGGCATTGACTTCCGCCGGCTTGGTCGAATTGTAGTGGACTCGGACGGCATCCATGGACATACCGGACAGGTTCTCCAGGCCGGACTTCAAGGAATCCGGCAAGCCGGTGTGGTTTTCCGGCGCCGACTCTTTCGCCTGTACGGTATCCGTCGGTTTTGAATAGAACTTCCCTTGCAGAAGTTCCTCTTCTTCCTCCGGCTGGCGCTGAACCGTTTCAAATTTCCCCTGCAGGAGTTCTTCTTCCTCTTCCGGTTTTCGTTGAATTAATTTCCCCTGCAACAATTCCTCGTCCTCCAGCCCCTGCCGTTGCACCGGCGAACCCAACAGGCCGTCGAGCTTTCGGCGCTGGGCCGTCATGCGCGGACTGTTGTCGATCATCAACTGCAAACAGGTCGACGAAGGGCCGGCACCTCCGGAAATCATTTCCTGATCGCCGTTTTTTGGTTGGGCCGCCGCTTTTGCCGTGGTTTTCGGCTTGCTTATAAATGATTTCTCAGCCCGAAATTTCATAATGCCCTCCTGCTTCCGGCAAACGTTATGTATTAATGTCCCGTTAAAATCGGGGTGGCGCCACTATGGATAATTTTTATTCCGTACCATGGTATAAAGCTGCCGTCCCAGATACAGTACCACGATTCCCAGTAAAATCCATAAGGCCAGATATTGGAGTTTGGCCGACGAGCGGCTGTACTTGAGCAACGCCACGGTCAAAACAACGGTACCGGAGGCCAGCCCCAGATAAATGGGCCAGAATTTCAGGAAAAATTTTCTGACTTCAAAAAAGTAATAAGCCGCCGCGGCAAAAAACAGCAGAATCAGTACCAACGCATCCCATGCCAGATAAAGAACCCAGCGATTGGGACAAATATCATTTAAAAAATCAGGGGAGAAGGAACTTTGCTCCCCCGCCTTTTTGAATGTTTCTTTCAGATGAATGTTCATTTCCGTCAATTGCGGATTATTACTATGGGGTA
>QKJV01000038.1 GCA_003249165.1 Desulfobulbaceae bacterium
GAGGCTGATATGATTTCTGCGATATATTCATCTTGTTCCGCAGTATGCTGTTTTGAAAAAAAACAGGAATCAATCGCAGACAATATCGCTAATGTTAATACAGATGGTTTTAAAAAGACAAGAGTGACCTTCCATTCGTATGCAGTTGGTGCGGTCAGCCCGACGGTCAGCAGGATTGATTCTTCGGGGCAGATGGCCTTTGTTCAGGCCACGGAGAGTTCTTCTCCCATTGCAAAGTCTAATGTAGAGCTTGCCGAAGAGTTTCCCCAGGCCATGGTCAATCAAGGATCCCACGAAGCCAACGTTAAGGTTATCCGCACGGCAGATGAGATGATCGGAAGTTTGCTTGATATAAAAAGTTGAGCAGGCCGTCAATAATCAATAAGTATCCGTAAGCTCTGGAGACAACAATTTGGAGACAAATAAAGAGTATGCGAGAACGAATTGTTTGGATTTAGAGGGGTGGGTGCTCGATTAGGTACGCCTTACTTATGTATTCGGGAAAACGAATTAAAAATTTTCCTGTAAAAACTCAAAATTTTTTTATATATCTCTGTAAGTAATTTGTCCGGCAACAACGGTCAAGACTGCTTTTCCAGTTAATTCCCAACCCAGAAAAGGTGAGTTTGCGCTTCTGGAGACAACATCTTCCTCCCGGTAAATAAATATTTTCTCTGGATCTATAACTGTTATATCGGCAATACTTCCCTGCGCTAAAGAGCCTCCTGGCACTCCGAGTATTGCTGCCGGCCGAATCGAGAGTAGTTCAACCATCCGGGCAGGAGTTATGATTCCTTCCCGGACAAGTGCTAGGGTCAGTGGTACGGATGTTTCCAACCCAATAATACCGTTGGCTGCCTGGTCAAACTCAAGGTCTTTTTCCATGAGGCTATGTGGGGCATGGTCGGTCGCTATAGCGTCTATGGTTCCATCACGCAAACCTTCACGGATGGCGGTCACATCTTCAGCTGTACGAAGAGGGGGATTCATTTTCGCTCTCGTGTTATACATGCCGACAGCTTCTTCAGTTAGAGTGAAGTAGTGTGGGGCTGTTTCCGCGGTTACTTTACAACCTTTGCGTTTGGCGCGGCGAATGATATCGACTGATTCTTCCGTGCTGATATGGGCAATGTGAATTGGACGACGAACGTACTCCGCTAAGGCAAGATCTCTGTATATCATAATGGACTCAGCAACAGTGGGAATTCCCCTTAACCCTAGCCTCGTGGACAGAGGGCCTTCGTTCATGACGCCGTTTTCGCTGAGACTTGCCTCTTCTGAATGGGAGATTACCAGGAGATTATGATTTCCGCTGTATTCGAGAGCTCGACGCATGAGCTGGCTGTTGATAACGGGTCGTCCGTCATCGGAGACAGCTACTGCACCAGCTTTTTTTAATTCCCCGAATTCCGCCATCACCTCACCATGGCTGCTCTTGCTGATTGCTCCCACAGGATATACCCGGCAGGATCCTTCTGCGGCGGCCTTGGTTAAAATGAAAGTGGTTATTGCCTGATTATCATTAATTGGGTTGGTGTTGGGCATGCAGGCGACGGCCGTGAAACCTCCAGATGCGGCAGCCCTGGTGCCGCTGGCAATAGTCTCTTTGTATTCTTCGCCGGGTTCTCGAAGATGGACGTGCATGTCAATCAGCCCTGGCATAAGCCATTTGCCTTTTAGATCGATTAATACCGCATTTTGGGGAGCCTCGAGTGATAGTGGTTTGCCCTTTTCCTTGATAATCCCTTCAGCAACAAGGAGATCGCCTAACTCGTCAATATTGTTTGCCGGGTCAATAATGCGGGCATTCTGCAGAAGCAGTGTTTGAGAAGGGCTCATCTCTCTTCGCCTCCCATAATGAGGTACAGCAAGGCCATTCGAACAGCTACCCCGTTAGTGACTTGGTCCATGATCACTGATTGTTCGCCATCTGCCACATCAAATGTCATTTCCACACCACGGTTGATCGGGCCAGGATGCATTATAATGGCATCAGGTTTGGCAAGTTTTAATAGTCTCTTGTTAATGCCGAAAAATGCAGAATATTCCCGGAGAGAGGGAAGGAGTGGATCAACTTGCCTCTCCTTTTGAATGCGCAAAGCCATGACAACATCTGCATTGGCGACAGCATCTTCAACAGTCGGCGCAATAGATGCACCAAGTTGGGTGATTCCTGAAGGAATCAGGGTTGCAGGGCCGCAGATATGGACTTCTGAGCCCATTTTGGTGAACCCAATGATGTTGGAATGGGCTACCCTGCTATGGCTGATATCTCCGACAATCGCTATTTTTAATCCTGCTAGTGTCCCCTTTTTTTCTCTCACAGTCATCATATCAAGTAGTGCCTGGCTCGGGTGCTCATGGGTGCCGTCACCTGCATTGATAACAGAGGCTTTGATGTGCCGTGCCAGCAGATGGGGTGAACCGGAACTGGAGTGCCGGATTATGATGATATCCGGTTTCATTGATGTGAGGTTTTTGGCAGTGTCGATCAGTGTTTCCCCTTTTTTGGCACTGCTCGTGGATGCGGAGATGTTAAAGGTATCCGCACTCATTCTTTTAGCGGCGATTTCGAAAGAAAGACGGGTGCGAGTACTTGGTTCAAAAAAAAGGTGAATAACCGTTTTGCCGCGGAGAGTTGGTACTTTTTTTATGGGGCGCTGAGAAATTTCTTTAAAAGATTCGGCAGTGTCGAGGATATAACAAATATCTCTGGCTGAAAGCTCTTCAATTCCCAGGATATGTTTGTGCTGAAAGCAATATTCGGATTCCATAAGCCTAATCCGCTTGGTACTGGATTGAAATTTCTAAAAAAAAATAATAAATTTGCAATGGTTAATTATCTTCACATTTCCAGAAATTAAATTAATGGATTATATCACCAATTCGACTCCAGCGTACAGAAAAATCCTCTTTATCCCATGACCAGTAAAGAATAAACGCTTTCCCCTTTAATGCCTTGTAATCGACATATCCCCAGAATCTGCTGTCATGGCTGTTATCTCTATTATCACCCATTACGAAAAGTGAGTGGTCGGGAACAGTAACAGGACCAAAATTATCTCGAGGTGGTATCGGACCAGGATACGTGTTCGGGTCCATATTAACGGCGGATTTTACATTAAGCAGATTACCATTTACATATACTTTTTTGTTACGAATTTCTATCCGGTCGCCGGGAAGGCCGATTACCCTCTTTATAAAATCCTGCGAGGGATTTTCGGGGTATTTGAATACAATCACATCTAATCTTTCCGGTTTTCCAAGTGGGATCCAGGTAGCGCCTGTAAAAGGGTTTTTTATCCCATAACAAAATTTATTGACCAAAATATGGTCTCCAATAAGTAACGTCGGAATCATCGAGCCTGATGGAATTTTGAAGGCCTGAACAACGAATGTCCTGATAAACAGAGCTAATATTAAAGCGATAATTATCGCTTCTAAGTACTCACGAATAATAGATTTATTGTTAGTTTTTGACAATTCACGACTCCCTATGTGAAAAGATGTACCGTATTAATTGGACAAAAAAATGGGAAATGGAATAAAATTTGCTGTAGCTTACATAGAGTAAAGATTGAAGAATTTGCTCAATGTCGATACGTAACGGTTTTTGTTTATAAAAAATGGTAAATAGTCAGTTAATTGACAAACTGACATAGCAAAACTTTAAATGCATACCCTATAAAATTTTAAAAAACAAGAAACTTCGTATTTTTCTTGGGTAACCATTTGCATTGATGTTGCTTAATAAGTGAAAGAGTATATTCTGAACACCATTCTGATTTGGCAAACTCTACTTTTTAATAGTTTTTATGAATTAAAAAAAATTAACAAAGGGAGTTAGTGTTTCAAGTTTTTTTACAAAACATTGTATGCTGCAAATTTTATAACTTGATAGTCGTTACAGTTGAGTGTTTAAGAACAACCAGATCAAAAACAAACAGGATTTGTTTCAGATTGACAATTTTTTTTCGATGAGTGTTTAATATCTTTACGGACATTTCCCTGAGAATGTGCGGGAAACTATAAATATTAATCGATGTAAAATTTTAGGTTTTTATTACCATGATGGCGCTTCCCAAATTGCCGACTTCTAATTTGAATTTAAAGAATTTCAAGCTGCCGCTGATGCGTGCCCAGCAACTTACTATTGGGCTTGATATTGGTTCTCATGCTGTTAAAATCTGCGAACTTGCAGACAGTGGACAAGGAATGAAACTGGTAAGCCTTGGGAGTGCACGTTTACCAGCACATGCCGTAGATGACGGAGAATTACGGGATCCTGATGCGGTTGCTGCTGTAATAAAAAATCTTTTAACCAATTTACGGATTAAAGGCAAAAAAGTAGGTATCTCCATTTCCGGCTATTCAGTCATTCTCAAAAAAATAAATCTGGCTGTCATGAATGAACAGGATCTTGAAAACCATATTCGGACAGAGGCGGAGCAATACATCCCTTTTGAT
>QKJV01000460.1 GCA_003249165.1 Desulfobulbaceae bacterium
TAACCACTGCGAAATTTTAGAATGTGCAGCCCGGGTTGTGGCCACTGTAATCTCAGACAGGGTTGAAGGCCAGGTGATCATTGACGCAGGCGCCAAAGCCCTTTCCGCCAAACAGCTGCTTGCCGGCAAACCCCTTGAAATGGGCTATGTGTGTGAATACCCCGAAGCGCGAATTTTCAGACTCCATGAGGAGCATGGGTGGGTAGACGTCAGCCGCTGTAAAAACCCGCCCACCCTTGGTCAGCGCATCAGCATCATCCCTGTGAACATTGCCCTGTGCATGAATTTATTCAATGCATTTTTTCTTGCCGGAAAAGACGGTTCCGTTCGCCGGGAACCCATCCAGGCCCGGGGTGTTGTGTCTGATCTGCTTTTTTAATTATTCAGGGTAAATCTTCAGTTTTATTTCCTGCCGCTTATTACTATTGCGCTTCAATTCCCAAAACTTTGTACCCCGCATCAGTTATGACCTGGGTGACAAGAGCTTCGTCCACGGGAGAACTTGAGACCACAATCGCATGCTTTTCTTCAAGATTAACCGTGGTTGAAGAAATCCCCTCAACACCATTAAGTTTCTCTGTTACGGTTTTTGCACAATGCATACAGCTCATACCATCAATGTTGATTTTTGTTTTCATTTCCGTCTCCTTGTTTTCAGGTTTTATATTTTGATCAGGATACCGTATTCCTTCATCAGGTTTAAAATATCTTAATCTCAACGCATTGGTTACAACGGATACAGAACTCATTGCCATGGCTGCAGCAGCAAACATCGGGTTCAACACCGGTCCTCCAAATAAATATAAAATGCCTGCTGCCAGGGGAATCCCCGCCGTATTGTAGGCAAAGGCCCAAAACAGATTCTCTTTTATATTCCGCAAGGTAGCCCGGCTCAGTTGTATTGCTGTCACAACGCCACTCAGGCTGTTCTGCATTAAAACAATACCTGCAGATTCCATAGCCACATCGGTGCCGGATCCAATTGCGAATCCAATATCTGACTGAGCCAAGGCAGGTGCATCGTTTATACCATCTCCAACCATAGCCACAAACGCGCCATCAGCTTGAAGTTGTTTAATGTTCTCTGCTTTTTCGCCAGGCATGACCTGGGATACGACTTCATCTATTTTTACCTGTTTTGCTATGGCGGCAGCCGTTAGTTTGTTGTCGCCAGTCAGCATTACCGTTTTAATTCCCATCTTATGGAGTTTTGCAATGGCATCCGCTGAATCGGATTTCACGACATCTGCAACCGCAATGATACCGGATAGTTTTCCATCAACGGATAGATACATGACTGTTTTACCTTCCTTAGATAAGATGTCGGCTTCTGGAATATCGTTTGCAGAGATATTATTTTCAGTCATGAATTCAATATTACCAAGCATCAGGTTTCTATCATTTACTTTTGCCCGAATGCCCCGGCCTGCCACTGCAGTAAAATCCTTGAGCTGATGGAAGGGCGTATTCAGCTTTTCATATTCTTTTACAATGGCGGCACCTAAAGAATGTTCAGATCCTTTTTCTGCTGATGCGGAAAACTGTAAAACTTCATTTTTTTCAAAACCGTTAAATGCGATAACATCGGTCACCTTTGGTTCACCCTCTGTGATGGTGCCGGTTTTATCAAACACAATGGTTTTAACCCGGCTGGCGATTTCCAAAGGTTGACCACCCTTGATCAAAATACCCAGGGACGCGCCCCGTCCGGTACCGACCATAATTGCCGTCGGCGTTGCAAGTCCCAGGGCGCAGGGACAGGCAATCACAAGTACTGCAATAAAAATTTTCAGCGCAAAGGTTGTTTCTGCACCGCCGATAAACCAGGCACCACTGGAAATCAGGGCGATACCAATAACAACCGGAACAAAATAGCCGGCAATGATATCAGCCATTCTTGCAATAGGCGCCTTACTACCCTGGGCCTCCTCAACCAGTTGAATGATCTGGGCAAGCGCTGTTTCTTTGCCGACCCGGTCTGCGCGGTAACGAATAGTTCCGGTCTGATTCATGCTGGCACCGATAACTGTATCTCCAGCTGTTTTGTCAACCGGTATACTTTCCCCTGTCAACATGGATTCATCGACCGATGTGCGTCCCTCAAGGACAGTGCCGTCCACAGCAATTTTTTCTCCAGGCTTTGCCAAGAGCACATCACCTGCAACAACCTGCTCAATCGGGACAATGGATTCCTTACCCTCTTTCACGAGGATAGCTGTTTTAGGCTGCAACCCCATCAGTTTTTTTATCGCGCCTGATGTTTTGCCTTTGCTGACAGCCTCCATATATTTTCCAACCTTGATTAATGCGATGATCACCCCGGCAGTTTCATAATACAGGTGCATCACAAGATCGGCCCTGCCCATCAGTATCAACACAGTATTAAAACCACTGTAAACGATAGCTGAGGTTGTACCTATGGCGATCAGAGAATCCATATTGGGATGTCCCCTGAAAAGCGCAGGAAACCCTTTAACATAAAAATGGAGACCGCAGAAAATTATGGGAATCGTAAGGAATAGTTCAGTCAGAGCAAAAGTTTTCGGGCTGTGCATCGGACTGATGAAGTCCGGAAGGTGAATTCCGACCATCTCAAGCATGGCAATAAGAACCAATGGAATCGCAAAACCTATGGAAACAACAAGGCTGGTAAACTGCCGTTTAAGTTCTATCTTTTTCTTATTCTCAGACTCATCTTCACTGGCTTCCACAAGTTGGTAACCTGCTTTTTCAACCACATGAAAAATATCAGAAAGATCCAGTTCATTATTTGAAAAAGTTATACGGACTTTCTCGGTTGCCAAATTAACTGTTGCCGATTTTATTCCTTTCACATCGGAAATTGCATCTTCTACTCTCTTTACACATGATGCACAGGTCATTCCTTTGACGCCAAACGTCTTGGAATTTTTCGTCTTCTCAGGATATCCTTCGTATCCTGCTTTCTTTATTGCTGCTGTTAGATCCTCTATTTTGAATTCTTCTGGTTGGTATGAAACTTTCAGCTTTTCTGTGGCAAAATTTACCGAAACGTCTTTAACGCCCGGCACCTCTTTTGCGGCATTTTCGACATTTTTGACATGACGAACACATTCGCCGCATTTCATGCCATTGATATCTAATATTTGGGTCTTCATACTCATAATGAGCCCCCTTTTTATATTCGCTTGCTTAACAGCTGCATTAATTCTTCAACTTTTTCTAACATAGCGTTTTCATATATAATTCATATGCTATACCATACTCTATATCCGGGTAGGGTATATGTCAAGGTCGGCAATGCCCCATGTATTAACCCTAATCCAGCATGTGCTTAAATATAAGATTGAACAAACCAAAGGTATTTGGATATTATGGAAGAACTTAACCATCACGGATACAACGAGGTGATTGAAAAATGAGTTATTTTGCAGTCGGTTTGGCAGCCGTTTTTGTATCAGGATTGACAATGTTTTCCGGATTTGGCCTGGGCACCTTATTGATGCCTGTTTTTGCAATTTTTTTTCCTGTTGAAACAGCTGTTGCCGCTACCGCAGTGGTTCATGGAGCCAACAGTCTCTTTAAAATACTTGCCGTAGGAAAGCATTCAGACCGACGCGTGGTTCTATTGTTTGGGCTGCCTGCCATTTTATCTGCTTTTGCAGGAGCAAGTCTTTTGATTGTTTTATCAGGATTTCCGGTTTTGCTTCAATATCATATTGGATCGGTACAGGCTCGGATTACCCTTATCAAACTGGTTTTGGGAATATTGATGGTCCTGTTTGCAATGTTTGAACTGCTGCCTTCCTTGAAAAAAATCTCATTTGATAGAAAATTTCTGCTGTTGGGAGGTTTGCTTTCCGGATTTTTCGGTGGGCTTTCCGGACACCAGGGAGCTCTTCGCTCAGCCTTTCTGTCCAAAACCGGAATTTCTTCTCAAGCCTTCGTGGGCACCAATGCCATGATCGGGTTTATAGTTGATATGACTCGGATTACAACCTATGGTGTTATTCTGTTCGGAATAGAACAATCAAATGTGGTTGACAATGATATGTGGCCGCTGATTGCTACAGGAATTGCAGCCGCATTTATCGGGGTGAGAATTGGAAAACGTTATCTTGACAAAATCACCATGACCACCATACAGAATCTTACAGGTATTCTCCTGTTTGGAATTGCACTTTTACTGGGAACAGGTATTTTGTAGTTCACGGTGTACTGCTGTCCGCCATAAAATTTTCATAAGATCCTGATATTTTATCATGTTTTTACCTGCACGTGTCAGGGTATATAATTTTTCTTTTTCCTGTTTAATCAACTCTAATACTCAGCGATGCCTAATAATTATTCACCTATTGGCTAAAAATTAACCAGTCAATTTTAATTAAGATTCTAAAAACATGAATATTGCATCTGATATAAGGATGTTATGGGTTTGGTACAGTTGTTGAAAATAGATAATTTCAAAGGCGTTG
>QKJV01000066.1 GCA_003249165.1 Desulfobulbaceae bacterium
GTTCCTGTTTCTTGATAATCCGTTTCGCCTTGCCGATAGTTATCGCCACGCCCGGATAGAGGTTACCATATACATAAACTGCTTCATTTGAGGCCTTTTCCAGCTCTACATCGAGTTCCAGCTGCATCTCGACCAAGCGGTTGTTTTTCGCCATCACTGCCGGCATCATACTGTTAAGCTCCGCAAGGACAACAGCCTTTTCCCCGCCGAAATTCGCTCCTTCCATTTTTTTCATTTCGTTAAGCGCGCTGATGTTTTTCAAAATTTCATTAAGTTTATCGGGCCAAATCTCCCTGGCGGCGTCAAGCTGACTTTTTCTCTTTTCAAGTTCGGGCTTCAGACCTACCGTCACTTCGGTGACCACCTCGGCCTCTGAGCCAAGGTTTTGGGCATACATGCTACCACCGATGATATAGTTCCCACCGATAACAGTGCCTTTTCTCCCGAGTATAGCCATGTTGCCACCAGTTCTCACCTTGCCCTGAACCACAAAATTTTCTACCAGCAAAGACCCTCTTGTTTCAACGAGCCCAAAATTTTCACAGAAATCAAGGCTGAGGTTACCTTTATTTCGTATTTCCGTATCGTCTCCCACCACACCACCAGCTATCCGAATATTCCCACCAGCCAACAGTTTTGAATTTTTTACTCCTTTGCCAATGTAAATATCACCTTTGCATTTAATCTTGAAGCCGGGCAGAACCTCTCCGGAAATCTCCAGTCTGTTACCACAGAAGGCAATATTGCCAATTGACATGTCAACGTCACCCGGAACAATATGTTCCTCGTAAACAGCCGGTTTGCCGTAATCCATGACAAATTTGCCGTCAACAAGCGCGGTAACCTGTAGCCCGCTTTCATCCAACTCCACGCCGGGGCCAGGTTTAATCGTTACATCCCTACCTGCTTTACAGGGGATATATTCCCCCAGAACGTTCTTGCCCGGGGCCCCCTCGGTCGCCGGAATTTTTTTAAGCAGCAACTGACCTTTGGGCACATTGACCACATGGCCGAGTTCCCGGTAGTCAACCTTGTCTTTTCCTGGTCTTTTTTCCATAGACCGGGGAAAGACAAACGGCTTTATAATCGGTTTCACCTTTGCGTCATCGCCATGGCAAGGCGGTTTTCCCATGGCGATGATAACCCGTCCTTCTCTAGAAGGGGCCAATTTGGGAACAATGCCGTAGCAGACCCCGCATCTCTGCACCTCTTCAACTATGGCCGTGTAAGGAACATCCTCAAAATGGTCCTCTTCATCAGCAAGCTGCAGAACTGCCTTCAGTTTGTCCTTTGACACCATGAGCAGGAAACGATCATCGCAAATTCTGGCAGGTTTTTTGGAAAGATTGTTCATTGCTTTCCCTGGAAAAAAGAGACAATATTGGTCGAAAGGCTAAAAACAGACGATCAGATCAAAACACCGCTAGTTAACTTTTAATTATTTAAACACAATCTTTGTGTTAATATAATTAAATTATTTTCTCCAATTTTTTAATTTTTTCGTATTCACCAAGTACCACTAACGTATCACCACCTAAAATGCTGGTTCCCAGATTTGGATTGAACTGCATTTCTCCCTGACTGCGTTTGATTGCAACAACAATCACATCAAAATCCCGGCGGATATTTGATTCCAGCAAGGTTTTATTTGTCACCTGCCCGTTTGGTGAAACCCTCAGTTCCTCCAAGCGTAACCCTAACTCTCCCCCGGATACGGTCAGATCAATAAAATCGGTCACCGTTGGCCGCAAAACATGGTGGGCCATCCGTGTTGCCCCGATATAGTAAGGAGAAAGCACCTTGTTTGCTCCGGCACGCATGAGTTTGATCTCAACGCCCTCCACCCCGCTTGAACGCGCCATAATATAAAGGTCCGGATTCAGTCCCCTGGCGGAAAGAACGATATAAACATTATCTGCGTCCGATGACACAACAGCAATGAGACCACTTGCCTTGTTCACCCCTGCTTTAATCAACATATCGTCATTAGACGCTTCGCCCTCAAGATAAAGATAACCGAGTTCGGCGAGTTTTTTAAGAACCAGTGGATTATTTTCAATAACAACAAATTGCTTGTTTTCGGTGCTGAGTAACTTGGTAATTACTTGGCCAATCCGGCCAAATCCGCATACAATATAATGCCCGCTCAGCTCAGCAACCTTTTTTTTCATATTCATCCTCCCGTAAACTGCCTGAAGTTTGCCTTCCACCACCACCTCGGTAATTTTGGTAAAGACAAACATGACAAATCCCACACCAACCAGAATCAGAACCATCGTAAATATGCGACCGGCAGCGCTGAGATGAACAACTTCACCATAGCCGACCGTTGAGATGGTTATCAGAGTCATATACAATCCATCCAGAAACGAGCTGCCTTCAAGCAGCATGTAACCGAATGCCCCAAAAATAAGAATGAGAGCAAGCAGAAGCATTGCTCTGACAGGTTTTTGCATGGTACTCTATTTTTATGCTGAGATTACAAGTACAGACCGACTGTTGTTTTCCATTAAATATCTTTATGGACAATTATCGACTATCGGCTAGCCATTTTGCTGTCAAAATACAAAAAGGTAAAGCATAAATTTTCACGGTTTCGTGCTGACAGAAAAAAACTTATCCGGGAAACCTGTAACCTGCACGGTAAAAAAGACAAATAGCTTTACCACACCGTTTTTTCTTCCTTTTTCCCTTTCTATAACTACCGATTGTCCTTAGCAGGATATCCTCGTTTTCTTTTTTATGGCATAGTTTTACAACTTGGGCTATAGTCGTTTGCCAGCTAAAATAAAAGCTTCGCAATTACTACAGGTTACCACAAATCCAGGAAAAAAATTAAATCATTAAACTTTGCACAAGGAGAAACGGGATGAATATCTTAATTTTCGGTCCGAACGGCAGTGGTAAAGGAACCCAGGGCGCTAAAGTTCAGGAGAAATACAATATTGCACATGTCGAATCCGGCGCAATCTTCCGCAAAAACATCAAAGGCGGAACAGAACTGGGCAAAAAAGCCAAAGAGTATATCGACAGAGGCGACTTAGTTCCTGATGGTATTACCATTCCAATGATCCTCGATAGACTGAAAGAAGATGACTGTAAAAAAGGCTGGCTGCTTGACGGGTTCCCGCGCAATAAAGTTCAGGCCGAAACCCTAGCGAAAGCTTTGAAAGACGCAGGGATTGATCTTAACTACGTTATTGAGATCGTACTTGACCGCGGCATCGCCAAAGAGAGAATCATGGGCCGTCGCCTTTGTGCCAATGACAACAACCATCCGAACCACATTGCGTTTGACGCTATCAAACCGGTTGAAAAAGACGGCAAACTCGTATGCCGTGTTTGCGGCGGTGATTTGAGCACCCGCGCCGACGATCAGGACGAGGCTGCTATCGACAAACGTCACAACATCTACTATGATGACAACACTGGGACCATGGCTGCCGTTAACTACTTCAAAGGCATCGATGGACCGAAAGTAATCTCCGTGGACGGCTCCGCCTCCATTGGGGAAGTTCTCAATTCCATCATGAAAGAACTCGACTGATCCGTAACTTCCCCGTCTGCACTCATCAGCAAGACGGCGGTAAAATGCGCGATATAAAAAAAAGGTGAACCCGAAAAGGTTTCACCTTTTTTTAATGTTCTTTCTTACCAAATTCTCCCCAGGATTTATCGTATAAGTCATTCAATGACTGTTCCAGCTTAAGTCGGTATTTCTCCAAGTCCTCGGCTTTCAGGTCGGCTGGAACATTTATCGGGGCGCCATGCCAGAAGACGACTTTGGAAAAAGGCAGCGGTAGGGCTGTCCTGTCCCAACTGCGAAAAGTTTTATATCGGCTTGCCGCCCAGCCTACCGGCAGTATGGAAGCGCCGGTTTTGCTTGCCAGCAAGATCGTGCCGGCCTGTGCAATGCGGGCTGGCCCTTGGGAACCGTCTGCCACCAGCACAGCAGTTTTACCGAGTGCCATTTCCCGCATCAATCCTTTCAAGGCGCCAATTGCCCCTCTGTTGCGTGAACCGCGGACAGGAGTAAATCCCCTGTCCCGGAGAATACGAGCAATGTATTCTCCATCTTTGCTGGCACTGACCATGGCCACCAACGCAATAGGTACCCGCTGATAAACGATATAGATAACGCCATAATGCCAGAAGGAAATAATAAACGGTGAGCCTGTATCGACAAGCTTGGTGAAGTGTTCACGACCTCGACGCTGCACCCTGCAGAATGCAAACAGCAGAAAGGCAATAAGACGAAAAAAATAGGGAACAATCCATAAAGAAAAACGGTAAAGCAGACTCCCGTCTCCGCTGCTTTTTCCCCCAGTATCTCTTTTTCCGTTTATAACCATTCCAATTCCTGTTCTCTGAGCACTTTAATCCGGTCACGCAACTCTGCTGCCTCCTCAAAGGCCAACTCCTTAGCCTTG
>QKJV01000214.1 GCA_003249165.1 Desulfobulbaceae bacterium
TCGCTGTATGAGGTGCTGGAAGAAAAAATAATACCGCTTTATTACAAGGTGAACGAAAACGGTGTTCCTGAGGGCTGGGTCAAGGTTATGAAAAACGCAATTAAAAGTACGGCAGCACAATTTTCTGCCCGCCGTATGGTGCGGGAATATGTAGAGAAATTTTATACTAAAGCCGTGCGTTTTACCATCGTGACAGTGTAATCCGTGTCGCTGTTGATGAGCGAATCTTCAGACTATTTCTGTTTATCCTCCTTTTTTGTTGCCACTTTCGGTAGATAGTCCTTGAAGGATTCTCCATAAATTTCCCATATTGCCACAAACAGGGCAGCCAAGATTGGGCCGATCATTATCCCCAAAATACCAAACATTGATATCCCGCCAAGTGTACCGAAGAGAACAAAAAGGTCATGCATACTGGTATCCTTGCCTACCAGTCTGGGCCGGATAATATTGTCAATATTCCCGGCAATAAGACCGCAGACAATGGCAAGAATGACGGCGCCGATGAAATTTTTAAGCAATAACAGGATGAAGAGAGCCGGGAGCCAGATAATTGCCGTTCCTACACTGGGGATGATGGAGAGTACCGCCATCAGAGTCCCCCAAAAAACGGGACTTTGAATGCCGGCCAGCGAAAATCCGATACCGCAGAGAAAACCCTGGAGGATGCCGATGATCAGTGTTCCTTTAATTGTCGCCCTGGCAACGGATGTGAAACGTTGCAGCAGAAGTTGTTCTTCCCTGTCTTCAAGTGGAAGATAATAGAGAATTTTGTAAAGCAGCTTGTGTCCATCGATGAGAAAATAGAACATCGTGTAAAGCATAATTACAGACATCAGTACCGCATTAACGGTCATTTTCGTCATCGAAGACAAAGAGTCAATCAGCAGTGTTGATGCATTACCGACCAGTCCTCCCAGTTTCTGTATGATAACATCACGGTAGGGAAGTATTTGATCATAGTAGGGAATTTTATGTTGATAATCGGCAAACGCGGAGGGTTTCTCCAGAAAGGCATGAACCCAGGGTGTAACGGATTGACTGACATTAATTGCCTGGGCGACAACAACACCAATGAGACCTGTTAAAGGTATGAGAACTAAACAGACTAGAGTGCCGATGGTCAGAAACGAGGCGAGTGTTTCCCTCCCTCGGCAGAAAATTAGAAGCCTCTGGTACAGCGGGTTGCTTAACGCGCTGAAAAGTCCTGCCAGAAAAATAGGCATCAGAAACTGGCGGGTCATAACCAGAAAAACAGCTGAAATCCCGAAGACAAAAATCAGCAGTATGGCTTTTTGAGTAGTCTTTGATGGCATAGAAAGGCGTAATTTTGTGTTGTGTTGTGAAGAAGGAAAGAAGAGATTATGCCTTGACATGGATCAGTATACAATCAAATAAAAATGGTTTGCAAAACAATATCCATTTAGGAAGGTTTCATGCTGCGGCGTATTCTTTTTTCAAGTTCGACAATCAGATAGGCAATAATTCCTGACCCGAAAATTTTAATCCAGGCATGAGGAGTGATGGGGGCGCTCTGAAAAAGTCGGTTCATAAACGGTGCGTAGGTATAGACAATCTGGAGCAGAAGCATGAAGGTTGCCCCGGCAAAAACCCATTGATTGGTGAACAGACCAAGTTCAAAGATTGACTTTTGGAGGGACCGGCAATTTAAAAGATAACAGAGCTCTACGATGACGAAAGCATTTACCGCAACCGTTCTGGCTTCCGCAAGTGAAGCGCCGGAGTGCAGTTCCCACTGGAAAAGACCGAATGCGGCAAACAGGAGAAGAGCTCCGACAAGAATGATACGCACATTGAGACAGGATGTGAGAATTGGCGTTTGCGGATTGCGGGGTGACCGGAGCATAATACCCGGTTCTTTTGGTTCAAATGCCAACATCAAACCGAGAAAACCGGCAGTAGTCATGTTGATCCAAAGAATCTGCACCGGTAGGATGGGCAGAGTAATTCCAAGGAAAATGGCGAAAAGAATAACAAGCCCTTCTCCAAGATTGGTGGGAAGAGTCCAGACAATAAATTTTGTTAAATTGTCGAAAACTCCCCGTCCTTCCTCGACAGCTGCTTCAATCGAAGTGAAATTATCGTCTGTAAGGACCATATCTGCAGCCTCTTTTGCTACCTCAGTCCCGGTAATTCCCATTGCTACGCCGATATCCGCCTGCTTGAGAGCAGGGGCATCGTTTACGCCGTCTCCAGTCATCGCCACAACATGACCTTTAGCCTGAAAAGCTTTAACTAAACGCAGTTTCTGCTCGGGAGTTGCCCTGGCAAAGACTGTAATGTTTTCTGCCTTGTCGATGAGTTCCTGATCGGAAAGATTTGTAAGATCCTTTCCGGTTAAAACAGCAATTTCCTCTTGTTTTTGAGAGTTATCCAATCCTATCTGTTGGGCAATTGCAGCTGCAGTAAGAGGATGGTCTCCGGTAATCATTTTTACCCGTATTCCTGCGCCCTGACATGTTTTAACGGCAGATACTGCAGCTGCTCTTGGAGGGTCAAGCATACCCTGCAGGCCTATAAAAGTCATATCAGATGCAACATCCGCATGATTAATGTTACTTGTTTCCTGTAAAACATCCTTACGAGCAAAGGCAAGTACCCGTTCCCCCTTTGCCGTCAGTTTTTTGAGCTGAGCTAGTATATCAACTTCCTGAAGCGGAACTTGATTCCCTTTGCCATCGAGCTGGTCTCTGCATTTGGCCAGAACAGTTTCAACCCCGCCTTTTAGAAAAATTGTGTTTGAACTGTTCACCTCTGTTTGATGAAGAGTAGCCATATATTGGTGTTCGGATTCAAAAGGAATTACGTCTAGGCGGGGATGATTTTGCATCTCGTGATCATAAAGAATTCCAGCTTTAAGCGCTGAAACCAGCAAGGCGCCTTCCGTCGGATCACCCTGTATCTGCATATTTCCACTGTCATCTTTGATCAATCGGCTGTCGTTACATAGGACTCCGGCGAGGAGACATTGAGTCAAAGCGGGATGTTGCAGCAATTTAATTTTATTGCCTTTACTTTCAAAGCTTCCGTTATTTGGGTCATATCCGCCCCCTGATACCAAATAGTGGATTCCACCAGCGTGAACTCCCTTGACGGTCATTTGATTTTCTGTAAGTGTTCCTGTTTTGTCAGAACAAATAACTGTTGTGCTGCCAAGGGTTTCCACCGCCGGTAGTTTGCGTATAATAGCGTTTCGTCTGGCCATGCGAGAAACACCAATGGCCAATGTAATAGTTACCGCGGCAGGCAAGCCTTCCGGAATGGCACCTACAGCAAGGGCAACAGCAGCCATAAACATGTCAATAAAGGTTTGCCCACGTAATACTCCAACAACAATGGTCAGGGCGGAAAGTCCGAGAATTACATACAGGAGCATATGGCTGAACTGAGCAATTTTGCGTGTCAGCGGTGTAGCCAATTCTTCGGATGAAGAAATAAGTTGTGAAATTATGCCAACTTCCGTGTTATCTCCAATTGCGACAACAATACCTGTACCTTCCCCGAAAGTTACAAGAGTAGATGCATATGCCATATTCCCCCTGTCGGCCAGCAAAGCATCATCGGGTAATACATTGGATAATTTTGTTACGGGAAGCGATTCGCCAGTCAGTGCTGACTCATCGATTTGCAATTCTCTCACCTTAATCAATCGCATATCTGCAGGGACCTTATCGCCACCTTTGAGATAAACGATATCCCCAATCGTTAAATCGGTTGCCGGAACACGTATTTTTTCACCACGACGAAGAACTGTTGCTTCGGTTGTCATAATGCGGGAAAGGGCGGCCAGGGCGTTCACAGCCTTGGCCTCCTGGATATAACCGACTATGGCATTAACGATGACCACTCCGAAAATGACTCCGGAATCGACCCATTCATGCAAGGCAGCAGTGATAAATCCGGAAGCAATGAGGATGTAGATAAGAGGCTGATGGAACTGCAATAGAAAGCGCAGTAAAGGACTCCTCCCTTTTTTCACACTCAGGGTGTTTGGTCCATACTGTTGCTGACGAATTTTTATTTCAGAAAAAGCGAGGCCATTTTCCTTGTTGCTTTTCAAAAGGATAACTGTTTCATCTGGGGTCAGTGTATGCCACTTTTTGCTGTGTATGTCGTTCATAACATTATCCCTCCTCGCCGATCATCAAGTAAATTCGTACAGTTCGCCTACGGCATATATTCAATAATGCCGTCTTGTTTGGTTTTGAACCATTTTTTAACGCCCCTTAGATAACAGTCTCTGTATCCTTTCACGAATAGGTGGATGGGTACTGAAAAGATTGGCTATTGTAGAAGCATTGAGGGGATTGACAATATACATCTGAGCAGTTGCCGGATTAACATCCATTGGACGGCGGTGGTTGTATTCATCAAGTTGGGCAAGAGCATTGGCAAGTCCCTGTGGTTTACCGCAAATAGCAGCACCTGTTGCATCTGCATGATATTCCCTGCTTCTAGAAATAGCCATCTGGATGAGCGCAGCAGCCAATGGGGCAACTATCATCATGAAAAGGGACCCCAGCAGTCCTCCGCCACCGTCCCCCTCATCGTCGCGTCCAACGCCGAAGATCATGGCCCATTGCGCCATGGAAGCCAAAGAACTGATTGCGCCAGCCATTACTGCAGCAATTGAACTGATAAGAATATCTCTGTTTTTTATATGGGCCAACTCATGGGCTATAACTCCTTCAAGTTCATCCTGTTTCAGTAAACGTAACAGTCCCTCGGTTACTGCTATGGCAGCATGCTCAGGATTACGTCCTGTGGCAAAAGCATTTGGCGTATCACTTGCAATCATGTATATTCTTGGCTTGGGAATACCGGCTTTTACGGCAAGCATTTCAACCATAGCATGCAGACGGGGAGTTTGTGCCCGATTTACCTCTTTTGCCCCGCTCATTCGCAGGGCCAGTTTGTCGCTGTACCAATAAGAGAAGAAGTTCATTGCCAAAGCAAAGAAAAGTGCAATCATCATTCCGTTTTGCCCACCTAAAGCAGCGCCTGCTACCAGAAACAGCGCGGTAAGCGCAGCCATCAACATAAAAACCTTTGCATAATTTTTCATGACTGTTTTGACTCCTCCTGAGCCAGAATTTTTATTATGTCCAGCAAGACAAAAAATGCTGGAGTTTGAGCTGGACCGCGCATTTTTTATCTTCGACTGATAAGAGATTTCTTTCCATCTTAATGGAAAGAAATTAAGACAGAAAAATAGTTTGATCAATTAGAAAATATTGATATTATTTTTCGTAAAAATCGAATGGAATAATAAATGGACTGGCTTAACTATCATCATCTTTACTATTTCTGGGTCATCATGCGGGAAAAGAGTTTGACGGCTGCGAGCCGAAAACTTAGGTTATCCCCTTCAACAGTCAGTGCTCAGTTAGCCCGGCTTGAAGAAATGTTAGGTGGTAAACTTTTTCAACGGACAGGCCGCAATTTAAAACCTACAGATCTCGGTCTGCTGGTTTATCGCTATGCCGATGAGATATTTGCCTTAGGGCGTGAATTAGTGGATACCGTCAAGGGGAGGCCGGAAGTTGGCCCTCTCACTTTAAAAGTGGGCATTGTTGATGTGTTGCCAAAACTGGTAGCACGGCGTCTTCTGCAGCCTGCCTGGCAACTGTCGGAGCCAGTTCGCCTTATATGTTACGAGGGAAAGGAAGAGAATCTTCTCGCCTCTCTGGTATTGCACAATCTTGATGTCGTTTTGAGCGATAGACCTGTTGGGGCAGGATTAAGTATAAAGGCATACAATCATCTGCTCGGGGAATGTGGTATCACTTTTTTTGCAGTTGAAAAACTGGCTCTACCTTTGCGAAATAAATTTCCCTTGACACTCGATAAAGTTCCCATGCTGCTACCTATGAAAATGACAGCACTCAGGGGAGGACTGGATCAGTGGTTCGATTCCCTCGGGATTCAACCCCACGTTATCGGTGAATTTGATGACAGTGCTTTGATGATGGTGTTTGGTCAGGAAGGAGAGGGGGTTTTTGTCGCTCCTTCGGTTATTGAAGATGAGATATTGAGACAGTATCAGGTCGTGGCTATTGGGAGAACAACAGAAGTCACCGTACGTTTTTACGCAATTTCAGTTGAGAGGATCATCAGTCATCCTGCTGTAATGGCGATCTCTGAGACGGCTCATCAGGAATTTTTCTGTCGTCTTGAGAGTGAGCAGCGAAAAAAATGATCAATCGTCCCTGAATTTGTATCACGTTATTCCATTCGTTTTTTAAAAAGCCATGTCGCGGTTGATAAAGTGATCAGGGCGATGATGGCCATAGGCCATGTCTGTCTCCAGACCATGAATGCGTTTATGTCCTTGAGGAAAATTCCTCGCACTATGGTCATGAAATAGCGCAGGGGATTGCCACGGGTTATGATTTGCAGCCAGGGAGGCATGTTTTCTATGGGGCTTGCGTAGCCGGAAAGGATAACGGCAGGAACGAGAAAAACAAAGGCACCTAGAATAGCCTGCTGCTGGGTCATGGAAAGTGAAGAAATAAACAGACCGATGCCAATTATCGCCAGCAGAAATACCATCATACTGCCATAAAGAAGCAGCAAGGATCCATTAAACGGTACCCGCATCAGAAAAATTGCAGCCAATACCATGAATGTTCCCTCCAACATGGCGATAATAAGCGCCGGCAATGCTTTGCCAATTAAAATTTCCAAGGGATGCAAGGGAGAAACGAGTAATTGATCAAAGGTCCCCATCTCGCGCTCACGCGCAACGGACAACCCGGTAACGAGCAAACTGATCAATGTAGTAAGAATACAGACTAGGCTGGGTACCGTGTACCAGCGGAAGTCGAGATTGGGGTTAAACCAGTTTCGCGTTACGATCTGTACACTTTTGTTTTTGTTGTTTGGTAATTCTTGTTGAAACTCATTGATAATTCGAAGTGCATAACCTTGGACTATCTGGGCGGTATTGGTTTTCCGGCCATCAAGAATGAGACTGGCTACGGCTTCCTTTTCCTTCGTAATATTAGAGGAAAAATCCTGTGGGATCGATAGAACGGCGATGGCCTGTTGTGTTTGAATAATAGGTGAAATTTCGGATGGGTTCCCTAAATGGATAATTTTCGTAAATGTACGTGCTGCGGTAAATTTTTGTTCCAAGAGAAAAGCAGATTGGCCGCGGTCAAGGTTGAGGATGGCAAGTGACTGATTTTTTGCCTCTTGGGTTGCCGCGAAAGAAAAAACAAAGAGCTGGACAAGTGGGGGGACAATAAGAACAAATCTGCTTTTTTTATCCCGCAGAATGGCCAGCAATTCCTTAATAATCAGGGCACGAATACGGCTTAACATATTTACCTCAAACGTTTTGCTGTTTTACGGGCGGTAATGAAAAAGAGAATGCCGGCAAGCAGCAGCAGGATAAGAATGTTTGGTAAAAGCAATCTCCAGACATCTCCAACGAGAAACAGGGTTTGCAGATTGGTTACCAGATATCGGGCTGGAATTATACGGGTGAGGGTACGTATCGGCAACGGCATGGAAGCGATTTCGAAGATAAAACCCGATAAAAGAAAAGCCGGTAAAAAGCCGGTGACCATTGCGACTTGGGCAGCAACAAACTGATTTTTGGCGACAGTGGAGATGAGCAGTCCCTGGCCTAGGGCTGCCAGCAGAAATGCTATCGAGGTAAGGAGCAGGGCAGTCAGCGACCCATGAAAAGGAACTTTGAAGAGAAAGACGGCGACTGTAACACTGCCGAGCATGGCAATCATGCCAAGCAAAAAATAGGGAATGAGTTTACCAATTATGACTTCTGCAATTCCTACAGGTGTGGCCATCATTGCTTCCATGGTGCCGCGCTCCCACTCGCGGGATACGACCAAGGCGGTCAGCAAGGTGCCGATGATAGCCATTATGATGGCTATTGCTCCCGGGACAAGGGAGTCTCGACTCTCTAGTTCCGGATTGAACCAGATTCGCGGTGCAAGGCGAGGGCCATTCAATTCGGATTTTCCCTGTTTCAGATTACGGATTGTCGACCAGGTCGACACAACACCCTGACTGTAATTTTGAACGTAGTTGGCAGTATTTGTTTCGCTGCCGTCCGTTATTACCTGAATCATCGGCTGCTCTGAGACATTTTTGTGGAGTGTTGCTGAAAAATTGTCGGCAATAACAACCATGCCTCTTGAGCGGCCGGCGAGCAGATCCTCTTCCAAACTCCTTGCATCCCGGTTAATGCGGACATCAAAATATGGACTGGCCTTAAATGAAGCTGCCAGTGAAGCTGCTTCCTCACCATTGTCCTCCAGAGCAAGACCTATGCGTATTCTTTTGGCATCCAGAGAAACTCCGAAACCAAAAAGAAAAAGGAGGATCGTCGGTAAGACAAAGGCAATGAGTAAACTGCTCGGGTCCCGCACAACTTGCACGAACTCCTTGGTGATTAAAGCACGAATGCGGCGCAACCGGTCTTTCATCTTGTCTCCCGATTTTTCTTGTCCCACTCTCTGATGAGAGCGATAAAGGCATCTTCGAGGGTTGGATCAGGAAGTCGTTCTGATCTTGTAGATTTTTTCAGATCATCCGGAGAGCCGCTGTCTATCATGCGTCCCTGATAAATAAGAGCAATCCGGTCGCAGTATTCCGCCTCATCCATAAAGTGAGTAGTTACCAGAACCGTCACCCCGCGCTCCACCAAAGCGTTAATGTGGGTCCAGAATTCACGGCGGGTAATAGGATCGACACCGGATGTTGGTTCATCAAGGAAAAGCACTGCAGGTTCATGCATCACTGCGCAGCTTAAGGCCAATCGCTGCTTGAAACCTAGAGGGAGTTCTTTTGCCGCGACTTTCAGATATGGCTGAAGAGAGAAGATTTCAATCATCCGTGCTACGGTGTCTTTCTGTTTTGTCCCGGCGAGGCCATATACTCCGGAAAAAAATTCCAGATTCTGAAGAGTGGATAGATCACCGTACAGAGAAAATTTCTGTGCCATGTAGCCCAGACGGGATCTGGCTTTTCCTGGTGCTTTCTGCAGATCGAGTCCTACGACCCGGCCAGCTCCGGCAGATGGACGCAGTAAACCGCACATCATTTTGAAGGTAGTAGATTTCCCAGCACCGTTAGGACCAAGCAGTCCGAATATTTCACCTCGTCGGATAGAAAAGGTTATGTTTTCTGCCGCTGTAAAATCACCGAACCGTTTGGTTAGCCCATCGGCTTCAACAGTTATTGAACCTTCATCCTTGACTTGCGTCATAGAGGCGGCAAGTACTGAATTTCCTCCTGGTCCACCGCCTAGAATATCGATGAAGGCGTCTTCAAAGCGCGGAGAAACTGAAACAAATTGTGCTGCCGAACCAGCTGCGAAAGTACTCGATTCCGGCAGAGATGCATTGGAACGCAGGACAATCCGGACATGTTCTCCCTGAACAATTCCATCCTGGATTTCATCTTGCCGAAGTGCCTGTGCAAGAATTTTTCTGCGATTACCTTTTATGTTGCGTATTTGGAAACAGCGGTTAGTCACCCGACCAGTTAAGACTGTCGGTGGCCCGCCAAAAATCAGCCTGCCTTCGTTTAACAACAAGACCTCATCACATTGTTCGGCTTCGTCTAAATATGCAGTTGACCAGATTACAACTGTATCATCAGTAACCAATCCACGTACCATGCTCCACAACTCACGTCGACTGACAGGATCAACACCTACACTTGGTTCATCAAGTAGAAGCAACTGCGGCTTACGGATTAGGGTACAGGCAAGCCCAAGTTTCTGCTTCATTCCTCCAGACAATCGTCCGGCCAGCCTTTTTTGGAAGGGCTCCAAACCGGTAAAGCTTAACAATCGCTGGAAGGCCTGAATACGCGCATGGCCTGTTACGCCGTGGAGATCGGCATATAGGCGGAGGTTTTGAATGACGGATAGGTCTTCATACAGTCCGAATTTCTGTGGCATGTAACCGATAATTCTATGCAGATTGGCTGGGTCGTTTCGGGTGTCAAAACCAAATATACTTATATCGCCGGACGTAGGGAGAAGGAGGGCTGCCATGAGCCGAATCAAAGTTGTTTTGCCTGCGCCGTCAGGCCCGACAAGTCCTGTTATGGCACCGGAACGGATGATGGCTGAAAAATGGTCAAGGGCAGGAGGCTGATTGTTTCTAAAAGTATATGAAAGGTCCTGCACCGTAACTGATCCATGATTCATCGTGTTGGTTCACTTTGAGGGTAGTTGTTGGTCTTTTTCAAAAAGCCGAACAGTAACCGGCATCCCTTGGCGTAGCGCATGATCAGGATCGTCGGCAATGATTCGCAATTGATAAACCAGTCGGGTCCGTAGTTCTTCGGTCTGAACGGATTTCGGTGTAAATTCAGCTTCTGGAGAAATAAAGCCGACATGTCCATGATATGTTTGATCTGGAAAGGAATCAGTGTAGATTGCTGCATTCATTCCGGGATAGATACGGCCTAGATCGGGCTCATCAACGTATGCTCTGATCCAAATAGGATTGTCAAGAGATAGAGTAAGTACGGTTTGTCCCGCAGCAACTACCGCACCCGGTTCTTCCACCCTGGTCAGGATGGTTCCCTCTTCTTGTGCGTTAATTGCCGTATCCGCCAATCGAGTGCGGGCGCTTGCCAGTTGCGCTTCTGCTGCCTGTAAATCTGCTCGGGCTGCAGCGACATCTTCACTACGATAGCCTTCTCTTGCAAGATTCAAACTTTGCTTGGCTGTCACCAACCGCGCCTTGGACTCTTTCAGTGATGCTTCAGCATTATCATAAGCTTGCTGAGATACCGCTCCTGTTGCGATAAGTTTTTCTATGCGATTAAAATCAGTCTGAAGATTTGTAACAGTTGCCTCCCGTTCCCTGACCAGTGCTTCGGCTTGAGCTATTTCCTGTGGTCTGCTGCCCGCCTCCATTTTAGCAAGCACTGCAATTGCCTGACTCCGTCTGGCCAAGGCGAGGCTCAGTTCATCCTGAAAAGGAATCTCATCGAGTTGCGCAAGTTTTTGCCCCTTTTTTACACGGTCACCTTCCTCAACGTCTATGCCAAGAATGCGGCCACCAACTCGGAAGCCAAGATCCACTTTGCGAATATCGACGTTGCCATAGAGAGTGAGTTCGCCGTTGCTCGTTTTAGTAAAAAACAGATTGCGAAAAATAAGTACTCCCACTACGCCGGTAAGCAGTATCAGTAAAAATATCGGTTTTTTTTTCATGACTGAACTCGCAGTGTAAGCCAAAGTTAAAGATAAGTTGATTAGCGATAAATCAATTATCTGGTCCGGGTAAATGTTTCTTGCAATACGCAAATTAGTGCGAGAATCTGTTCCTGTACAATTCTGTAAATTCTTTCAATTACTTTCATATTATAACCCGAAAGCCCAAGATTATGAGTCAGAGTTATCTTTGATAAGATGGCATTATTCCCCTCTGAAAATTCTTTATGTCTAAGTCCTTCTGGTAAACAAGTTAAAAGAATGAATGAGACATTTTGAGCATTGAAATACAGTTTATTAGTAAAAGCATGATTTCATTTTCATCAATAATGACTTGGGCAACGGAAAATCAACACCTCTCAATGCGTAAAGATGGTTTTTCCCTTTTCCTTATTTTCACGTTTAAAGAGCTTTTCAATATTTCGCCAGACAAGTAAAAAAGACTCTCTGTTTGCACATTTCAGAGAGAAAAGAAGTTCGTCTTTTTCAAAAGACGGACTATGTTCAATCCGCGCCTCTTCGGGCAGGGAAAGATTTGCTATGAAGCTTTTGAATTCCTTTTCCGCTTGGCTCAACCGCGGGAATCTTTCATCGGTAAGCCATTTCATAAGGTTGGTTGTTTTCTGAGGAATGTTGGCCGAATCATGGTTGAGGATCTCATCAATACTTTGATTCCTCAGAAAATTTGCGATGGTTACATTATTACGGACAGCGAGTTCCCTGCAGGTTATTAATAATTTTTTCTGATTACCGACGCTTAATCGAAGCGCTTCAATGATTTCATAAAGAGATAATCTGTCGCTGAAAGGAATTTTACAGAGTTCAAAAGCAACTTTGTCGTCGAGTATTCCCTCATGAATGGAGACAAGCAGTGGTTCCTCCAGTTCCAGTAAGCGCAAATCACGCTGAATATGATAGACTGATGGCGAATGTCCCATCAGTGGAAGAAAACGTGACGCAACTGTTTTTTCATCGGTATGTGCTAACACTTTACGAAAAAAAACAGCTCGCTCAACGGGGGTCAGGGGAGAGGATAACAGGGATTCTTCAAGGCAAATGGCAAACGTGTCTAACGCATCTGCTTTGTCGGTCAGTTTATGACAATCACATGTTGTTCCTTTATCTTCAAGAGCGGCAAGAAGTCTTTTGCGTCCTGAAACGATAGCAAATGAGGAAGATGATTTTTCTTTGACAACAGGAGGATGAAGGATTCCGCAACGTTTGATGGATTTAGTCAACACCGGGGGAACAGAAACAGGGATAAAAGATGGTGTAAGTGAATAGGTGCTATCGGAAAAATCTATATTGTTGATACTTATCCGTGAGATATGCATGAAATCCCTCTTTGGCATTGCGCTTTTTGCTTATGGTTATATACTGGATGAAAATAATATCATAAAGATAATTTTTAACAACCCTGCCTATTTATGCGTCAACAGATATGATTTTAAGAATAGTAGTGCAATGAGAGTCATAATGATTGCTGCTATTACCTTATGCGGGCGCATCACTCCTGCACCATTGGGAAGTCGACTCGATCGTCGTTTTCTTGAAAAGATGCGCGATGAAACTGATGCCAGTTTGATAGGAGGAGGTACTCTACGGCAGGACAATCCGGAAATGCGGGGTACCGGTGGTAAACTGGGGGAACGTATAAGGGCAATTATGACCTATTCAGGCGATATCCCGGTCCGGGACAAAAAGATTTTCACTCAAGGACCGACTCCTCTTGTTTTTACTGCCCGGGAGCATTATGAATCTCTTACTGTGCGTCTTGGTAGAGGGGCCGAAGTCATGGCCCTTCCCCTAGACGCAGGTGGTTTGTCCGTTTCAGGTGCTATTGCTGAACTGCAGAAAAGGGGAGTCCGGTCGGTGCTTATTGAAGGAGGCGGCAGAATGAATTTTTCGGCCCTCTACCAGAGGGTCGTTGATGAAGTTATGGTGACAATTACGCCCAAACTATCTGGTGACACCTCAGCGGCGAGTCTGATTACAGGACCTGAATCAGTTGGAACTCCTTTGCTTGATCTGCAACTTCTTTCCTGTAGGGAGCAGACCACAGGAGAAATTTTTGCCCACTATCTTATCCGTTATGAGGATCAAAATGCATAAACAGGAGCTCGCCATTCTTTTTTCCGGAGGGACAGATTCATTAGCCCTCTATGCATTGGCAACAGCAGGTCATCATCCAGACCTGCCGCGACCAAGGCGGATTCACCTGCTGAATATGCTTAACGGGATGGGACGCTTCCCTGATTTTACCAGTAACCGTTTCGAGACAGCAAAAAAAATTCTGGTCAGACGTTTCCCTGAACCTGAAGACATGCCGAAAGCCTTGTTGGTAGAACTCGATATGGGGAGACTGTTTCAAGATTTGTGGCTTGATCGGTATGAGGAGTTGATGCCACGTTACGGAGGGAAAAATCTGGTATGTGTAGCATGTAAGGTTGCCATGCATATTAGAGGGATTCTTTACTGCAATGAACATCTTATACCTACACTCGTTGCCGGTTATACAAAAAAACAGAACTACTATCCTGAACAGACTCCTGTATTTATGGAGAAAATTTCTAAATTCAGTGGACAGTTCGGGTTATCGGTCCATTTTCCGGTTTATGATGACTTTGAAGAGGTTATGACAACCCGCCATCTGCTTGAGGATTATGGCCTCCCATCAACCGGTGGAGGGGAACGAAAATGTCTTTTCAGTCAGACCTTAACAACTGCTACGGAAAAGGAAATTGGTGCATATCTCGATGATATGCTGCCTTTGGCACAGAACTATATCGAAAGCATTCAGGACGGGAGGATCAGGGATGCTGCTGCTTGTTTCCCACTAGGAAGTAAAACTCTTTAATTGTAGATAGGAGATGTTTTGGGAGAAAATTTTTTGCCGAGAACAATCCGTGTTGATTGTGAACCTTCACTCATTAACATGGAAACCCATAAAAAAGTGATCACCTCGGGTACAGACGTACCTGAGCAACCGCCTTCTTTTTGTGTAGATCTTAATGAGGTAGGTATATCAGGTAAGACCGTTTGGGTACTCCTGCCAGAGGGCCGTTTGCCTTTTACGGCAACCATCACGGTGGACCTTCCGGGACATGCTAGAGGAATTCACATGTCCCGCCTTGAGCAGGCAATAGCTGATCTGCACGAACGCCCATTTGCCAGACTTAGTCAATATGTGCGTGCTTTGGTTGAAATGATAGTTGAGCGTCAGCGTGGAAACCATGCACGGGTAAGTCTTCAAGGGAAGAGACCCATGCTGCGTCAATCAAAAATCAGCCGACAGATTTCAGTCGATCCATTGCTTGTTAAAGTTTCGGCGATGATAGACAAAACAAACTCAAACACGATCTTTCTTTCTAACGGCGTGGGAGTCTGTCACATTACCTCATGTCCATGTACACAGGTTTACAATCTTGATGTTTTTCCCGAGCGTGGCAACTGCCCGATGCCTACCCATTCTCAGCGCTCACAGACATGGTTGCATCTGCGTGGAGAGTGTAAAATCCCATCATATAACGATTTGCTGAATTGTCTTGAAAATTCCCTGCATCTGACCCAGGATCTTCTGAAAAGGCCGGATGAGGCAGAAATAGTTCTGAAAGCACATATCCATCCCCAGTTTGCGGAGGATGCGGTTCGAGAGACGGCGCGGGCTGCAGCGGTGATGTTCGGCCCAGTATGTCCGGCAGAAACCGGGATCGTCATTGAATCGCTCAGCCTTGAAAGTATTCATATCCACGACGTCTGTTGCCGGTTGGAAACTACCCTCGGATCAATCTATTCCCTCCTCGATGAATGAGAAGTGAAAACGAGGCTCCAAACAGATACCCTGATTTCCTGTTAAGAACCATAGGATTGCTTGCAACCAGACTTGCAGTTGAAGTCTATGTCGTAGGGGGAACGGTCCGAGATTGGCTAAGGGGCATTTGGCCCCGGGATCTTGATCTGGCCGTTTCGCATTCCGCTCTTGATTTTGCCAGAACATTAGCTGCTGATCTGCATGGAACTTTTGTTTTGCTTGATGAAGAAGAGCAGACAGCAAGAGTGATCTGGAAGGAAAATCTCGTCGATATTGCTGGATTTCGTGGAGGGGCTCAGGATATTTGTACAGACCTCCTTTTGCGTGATCTGAGCATAAATGCAATGGCCATCCGGTTCCAAGACTTCGGAAATTTAAACAAGCCGAAAGAAGAGGTGCTCATTGATCCGGCAGACGGCCTGTCTGATCTGCGCAAAGGTATTATCCGGTTGCTTGGTCAGCGTGTTTTGACAGATGATCCTTTGCGACTACTGCGAGCATTTCGTTTTTTTGCTGAAAATGGATTTGTCATCGAACCATACTCATGGCAGATTATTGTTACTTCTCGTGAACTCATTCGTTCTGTATCTCCAGAGCGCATATCTCACGAACTTGATTGTATCATAGCAAGTTGCAGAGCTGCGGATACAATAGAATTGCTTGTTCATTCCGGAGTTTTGCCTCTTCTGTTACCTGAACTCGCTATGGGGGGAGGGATAAGGCAGCCAGCCAGTCATCATCTTGATGTCATGAGACATAATATAGAAACTTTGCGACGGATGGAGGAAATTTTGTCCCAGCCGGCAGATTACTATCCCGAGCAAGGTGAGGTGATCAGCAGCTATCTCGCTTGTGAAAGGAAAATTTTGTGGCTCAAATGGGCCGCTTTGTTTCATGATCTGGGGAAGCCCTCCGTGTGTAAAATTATTGATAAACGTATAACTTTTTATAATCATGACCGTGTTGGGGGTGAGCTTGTTGGGGCAATTGCCCAGCGGTTACGCTGGAGCAAGGAAAAAACATCGATAATCAGTAAGTTGATTGCTTTACACATGTGGCCTTTTCATCTAAGCAATAGCCGTAGAAAAAAAGAAATCACTGCAAAGGCGTGTCTGAAACTTTACAGGGCTGCAGGAAAAGATCTGACAGGGCTCTTTCTGCTGGCAATGGCCGACAGTCTGGCAGGACAGGGTTCAGGAAAGCCAGAGAATATGGAAAAGGAACTTGCTGCGCTTTACCGGCAGATACATGATATCTGCAGAACCCGAGTTGAGCCTGTTTTCGCAAGCCCCCGGTTAGTAACGGGCAATGATTTGATCGCTTTTGGCCTAAAACCTGGACCTCATTTCAAAAAAATTTTGTCAGAGGTGGAAAATGCGCAGGTTGAAGGAACGATATCCAACCGTGATCAAGCCCTTGATTGGCTAAGACAATTATGCCTCTCCTTTGATTTGATTTGATTTATTTTTTCGCCATTGTAGTCTATTAAAATTAACTTTTTTTTGAACGTAAACAGACAACGTGAATGAAAATGGACGGAATCTATGGAAAACGCAGATAATACCATCAGTGAGAATCACACGTATGCAAAGATTTTCAGCGCCAAAACAGCCGACCAGTTCAAGGAGAGGATACAACATTATCTTTTGAGTTTCCAAGGCCGGGATCCCATGAGGGCAGGGCAACGAGATGTCTATAAGGCTTTGTCATATGCCCTGCGGGATGTGCTGGTGGAAAAATGGATTGAGACGCAGAAGAATTTTTACGTAAAAAAAAGCAAACGAGTTTACTACCTTTCTCTCGAATTTCTTATTGGTAGAAGTCTCGGTAATACACTGATCAATACCGGTGTGCTGAATGAGGCCTCCAAGGCCCTTGAGCAACTTGGTTACGACCTTGAAGGAATTCGGGAAGTTGAGGAAGATGCAGGTCTTGGCAACGGCGGTTTGGGGAGACTTGCCGCCTGTTTTATGGATTCTATTGCAACTCTGAAGATTCCAGCCTATGGATATGGGATCCGATACGAATATGGTCTTTTTTTCCAAAAACTGATTAACGGATACCAGGTTGAAACACCGGATAATTGGCTGCGTTTTGGGTCTCCTTGGGAGTTTGAGAGATCTTCATACCTTTTCCCCGTTCATTTTTACGGCAAGGTTTACAGTTATCTGGACAAAAATGGCATTTATCGTTCGGAATGGGTTGACACAGAGGATGTCATGGCCATGGCCTGTGATATCCTTGTCCCTGGTTTTAACAATAGTCATGTTATAAATATGCGGCTTTGGACTGCAAAAGCATCCCGTGAATTAGATCTCAATGTTTTTAATACTGGTGATTATATTCATGCGGTTCAGGGAAAGGTTATATCGGAAACTATTTCCAAGGTGCTTTATCCTTCGGATGAAATTAAAGAAGGGCAGGAACTTCGTTTAAAACAGCAATATTTTTTTGTTGCCGCCACATTTCAGGACATTTTACGCCGCTATAAGAAAAAGAACGTTTCGTTCGATCAGTTCAGTAATCAAATTGCAGTTCAGCTAAACGACACCCATCCAGCTATTGCTATTCCGGAATTGATGCGTATTCTCATCGATATAGAGGGATTAAGCTGGGAAAAAGCCTGGGATATAAGCATTAAGACATTTGCCTATACAAACCATACATTAATGCCTGAAGCTTTGGAGACATGGCCTGTTGACCTGATAGGCAGGGTTCTGCCCCGTCATTTACAGATTATTTATGAAATCAACCAGCGTTTTCTTGACCAAGTTGCCCAGAAATATCCCGGCGATATCGGTAAAATGCGGGATATGTCAATTATTGAAGAAGGCGAAACAAAAAGAGTGCGGATGGCCTATCTTGCAGTCATTGGCAGCCATTCCGTTAATGGTGTTGCTGAGTTGCATACTCATCTGCTGAAAACCAAAATTTTTCAGAATTTTCATGAATTTTATCCCGGAAAATTTAACAACAAAACTAACGGTATTACTCCGCGGCGCTGGTTGCTGAAATGTAATCCCGGATTGGCTGACCTTATTTCGAAGAAAATCGGTTATGATTGGGTTACCAACCTTGAGGAGCTGAAGAAACTTGAAAAATTTTCCGGAGATGCCGTTTTTCAACGGAAATGGCGGGCGGTAAAGTTGGAAAACAAGAAACGTTTATGCCGGATAATTAACGAAGTTTGCGGAATAAAGGTAAATCCGGATACCATGTTTGATGTCCAGGTGAAGAGAATACATGAATATAAAAGGCAGTTGCTTAATGCCCTGCATGTGATTTCTTTGTATCAAAGAATTTTAAACAATCCTGATTATTTTTTTCCCTCCCGTACGGTCATTTTTGCAGGTAAAGCTGCGCCATCTTACGGCAAGGCAAAGCTTATTATTAAACTGATTAACTCAATAGCTGACGTGATTAATAATGATCCAAGAGTAGGAGAAAAGCTCAAGGTTGTTTTTATTCCGAATTACAATGTTTCTCTTGCTGAAAAAATAATACCTGCTGCTGACTTGTCCGAACAGATTTCAACGGCAGGGACCGAGGCATCAGGAACAGGAAATATGAAATTAGCGTTGAACGGGGCTTTGACGATAGGAACGCTTGACGGTGCCAATATCGAGATTCTGGAAGAGGTGGGTAGGGATAACATTTTCATTTTCGGTCTTACTTCGGAGGAAGCTGAATATGAAAAATATCACAAATCCAGAACCCCGATGAGCATATATGAAAAGAATTGCGAAATAAAAAATATAGTGGATAGTATTCATGATGGATTCTTCAGTTACGGAGACTGCAAACTTTTTCGTCCTTTGGTCGATGATCTTATGAATGAAAATGATCCGTATTTGCTGTTACTTGATTTGGAATCTTATATAACGTGTCAGGAAAAAATTGGGCTTGTATTTCGGGATAAAAAGACTTGGACGGAAAAATCTATCTTGAACGTTGCGCGGATGGGCAAATTTTCAAGTGACAGAACTATCAGAGAGTATGCAAAAGATATTTGGGGAATTAAAGATATTTGAAATTGTAGTTATTTTTTGACAGATATTTCGTTATTATTCAAAATTTTTTACTTAATATCAGATGGTTGTTCTACAGTTCAAATGTGTTCCCACGAAATTTCGTTTTTATCTCTGGCGTTTTTTTGAGGTAAAAATCTTAGTCCATTTAGTTCAAAAAATTCTTTTCCAGCTTTGTCCGGCATTAAATAAATCCTTTAGTGTAACTATCCCCGCGATTTGCAATTTTTTGGCTAGAAAAATAAAAAGATACGCTGTCTGGAGTGAGTCCTGTAACGCATCGTGACTGGAAAATGTCGGGAGTTGATAGGCTTTACTTAGATCTGCAAGATTATAGGAAACCTGGAGGTTGAATTGATCATGATAATTTTCCCAGCAGGTTTCGGTATAAATTTGTGCCAGACGCATAGTGTCCAGACAGGGATTCTTTATGGTCGAATGGAAAATTTTTTTTGCAGATTTGTTAATATAACTTACATCAAGACTTACGTAATGCCCAACAAGAAGAGCAGGACCGCAGAACTCAATGAATTTTGGTAATATATCTTTTAATTTCGGAGCGTTGGCCAGTTGGTCAGGGGTAAGACGGTGTAGTAAAGTGCTGTCCGTAGCCTCGGTAATTTTATATGGTTTAACAAGGGAATAAAAAGTTTCACCAGCAACGATTTTAAGATCTCTGACATGTACAGCTCCAATGGAAACTATCTCATCTTTGCGGGTAAGGCCTGTTAGTTCCGTATCAAAAACTACGAAATTGTAACTCTCAAGAGATCGATTCTGGTCAATCCCTTTGAACCATGCATGGTTTTGCGCAAAGATGGGATGTACGTTCTTTTTTTCCCGGGCCCAAAAAGGCCACATATTCATGAGTTCCACAAAAGTTTATCCTTCCTATTCTCTGATGTGGAATTGCTGGTTGAGACTTGACTGGATTTTTCTTATGACCTCGAAAGATTCTTTTAAGGTTTTTTTCTCTAAATCAGAGAGATCGGCAGGATTAATATAATTATTCGGCTGCATGCCTTCTTCCAGCATATGTAGTTGGTGAATGAGACGAAGTTGCATGAGAAATTCGTAAGCCTCAACAGTTTCAGTATATAATTCCTGTGATATATGCCGCTGTTCATTGAGGAGTTGTAAACGGCCCAAGGTATTTGTCTCGGCAATTCCATTTTTAAGAGCCATAAGTCTGGCAAAATCGACAAAAGGCACAAGCCCTCGTTCTTTAATGTTAAGCCTGTTTCTGTGCTCCCCATTCTTTTCTACAATCAGATTTTTGAAAAATGAAAGAGGTGGGCGTGATGTAAGGCAGAACCTCGCAAGATGATTAAGAAATATTTCCTGCCTCGGTACAGCTTCACACAGATGACTTCTAAGATTTTCTGCCAGACTTTTATCGCCATAACCTGCCCTGAAATCAAAAAAAATTGTGGTGTTGAGTACCTCTTGTGCGTCTGGAATAAGCATCCAGCGATCAAATTCCCGTTTCCAACCTTTCAAATCTTTCCGAAGATCAGGATTCGAAGCCATTATATTGCCAGGACAACGTGGATATCCACATTGAACGAGATGTTCTATTACTTCCTCCGAAAAAATTTTAAAGTAATTCTCTGCGTCTTGTCTGCTATCCTTGTCTGCAGGAATTTCGCATATTAGGGCATTATCCTGGTCTGTTCGAAATGTTTGCTCTCGTCTTCCCTCACTCCCCATGAGTATAAAGCAGAATTTTGCCGGTGGAGGTCCCATTTTTTCAATCATCAGATGAAGTATACGATCAAGTATCTGATCGTTTAATATTGTTATCATTCTGGTAATGTTGTTTGCCTTTGCCCCTTCTTCAATAAGGGATCTTACAACAAGCGGAACTTTAAGCGAGAGTTGATAGAGATCATCGATGCGACGTTGACTCATAATTTCCCTGAAAAGATATAGAGGAGATGTCCCTTGAAGAACCATGATGTCATGGGTGGTAACAACCCCGGCAATCTTATCCTGTTTTTTTATTCCTAAATGATGAATGCGTTTACTCATCATTTCAAGTAACGCATCAAAACAGACCGCATGTGAGTCTATTGTATGAACAGGGACACTCATAATTTCTTTGACTTGTGTTTGATAATCAAGCCCGAGAGCAACAACTTTAGTCCGCAAATCTTTATCTGTTATAATGCCGATAATATCTCCGTTCCCATCCTGTACAAGGAGAGAACCGATATGAAGTTGTGCCATGCGGATTGCTGCATTCTGAACAGTATCTTCTGCATGAATTACTTGGGGCTCCCCTTTGACAATAGCTCCGACTTGTGCACTGAAAAGATATAGAGAACCTTCAGTCCTGGTTGAAACACGGATTTGACGTAATTCTTTATAGGCTGTTCTAACCAGTTTTTCCGACATCCGTCGAAGAAAGAAGGTGGTAACTTTTGGTACGGAATGCAGTAAATCAAGAAACGCTTCCTTGCTGAATAGAAAACAGAAGGTGTCTTCTACGGTTTCCACATTAAGATTTGCATTCGTATTCCTTATAAGAGGGAGTGCACCAAAGTATTCCCCCTCTCCCCGAAAATCTTTAAGAGTGACTTTTCCCTGCTCATCTCGTAGATAGGTTTTAACTCCGCCTTTTTGTATTATGTAAAAATGGGTTACTTCTGTTGTATCCTGCTGGAAGATGAGAGTCTTTTTAGGAAAGAAGTCGATAATACACTGTTTGGAGAGTCTTTTTAATGTGTCATCGTCAAGTTCGTTGAAGGGAAGTGTTTTCTTGAGAAATTCCAGAACGATTTCAGGTGAAACTGCGTGAACATCTTGTTTTTGAGGCATTGGACGCATTCCCCTATTTTAAAATCTGTTTGCTGAATGAGCCGTAACTCTATGATTTTATTAAACCCGGACGATCGGGAAATCGGTATAAGTTTTCTCCGCGGTATTTTTTTTTAGTTTGTAACAACTCGGCTTCGCAAAAGAGGTAAAAGTGTTGTTGGATGCGTAATCTTGGCGGATTTTGTTGAAATCTTGATGGCGGGTTAGAAAAGCATCGACAATATCCGGGGCAAAATGCCGCCCTTTTTCCCTTTCGATAATGGCCATGGCTTCTTCATGTGGGCAGGCTGAACGGTATTTACGCACTGTGGTCAGTGCATCATAAACATCTGCAAGTGCGACAATACGTGCAGCCAAGGGAATCTCTTCCTCTCGTAACCCGTAAGGATAACCGGTACCATCCCATTTTTCATGATGAAAATAGGCTATAGCCTTTGCCATGGATAAAAAAGATTGTTCCCCTGCGTGATCATCAACGGCCTTGAGAATGTTCCCTCCGTAAGTTGTGTGCTGTCTAATGATTTCGGTTTCTTCCGGCGTAAATCTCGATTGTTTCAGGAGAATTTCATCTGATATACTGACTTTACCGATGTCATGCAGAATAGATGAGTGATAGAGGTCTTCAATATACTGGGCGTTTATGTATTCTTTATATTTATTTTTTGTTGCCAGTTCCCTGGCGAGTATTTGGCTGTATTCACGAATTCTTTCTAGATGTTTACCGGTATGGGAGTCACGGTATTCTGACAATTTTGCCAATCCCAGTATGGTCGCAGTTCTTGTTTCCTGCACCGTTTTCAGCGATTGAAGCAGTTCATTGTCCATTTTTACACGGTTTGAAATATCTCTGATCAGCATCTGGAATCCGACCACCACTCCTTCTTTCCTGATAACAGTGGCGTTACATTCTACATTGAAAAGAGAGTTGTCCTCACTAAGGAGCCTAAATTGAAAACCGGTAACATTTTCGCCGAGACGAAGTTGTGACAGCAGTTGCGACTGGATAGCCTGCCTATCATCAGGATGTATAAGCTGAAGAAAATCGATATCCAGTTCCGCATCATGTAAATGTAAATTGGTAAAAAACCTTGGGTTAGCCAGAAGTATTTTGTTGTCCATATCGACGAGAATGACATCGTCGATAATGTTCTCATAAAGATCTCGATATCGACTTTCCGATTCTTTCAGTTCGTTGGTTCTTTTTTTGACATCATCCTCTAATTTTTCAGCATAATATCCCAGTTTTGTCCCGATTTCACGTTCCTTCATACGTAGATTGAACTCGTTAATTCTGGCATTGTGTTCGGCATTGCTTTGCACGGTAATAATAATGATAAAGGAGATAAGAAAAAAAGAGTTTACGAGAAAATCGTGATAAGAGGTGGATGTCCAAGGGTTAAATATAAAAATGGGTATTACATAAATTGCATAAAGAATTCCGCCTAAAAAAAATGTCTGATTCCGTGTCAAGGGAAAGATCGCGGCGAAAATGACGAGAACCAGCATGAGGCTTACATAATAGAATGATGAAAACCCACCCATATTGACAATCATTGGCGAAATAGTAATAGCCGAGACGAGGTAGGCGGTCGTACCAAAAAGAAAGGGATAACGTTTTTTTTTGTCTTGGGAATTCAGGAGGAGTACAAAAAGACATACCAGAGATGCGGTTAATCTCCATATGAGAAATTTATTAAAATGATAGCGTACGTCAACATAATCTATAACAGAAAACAATGGGAGCAGGATTGCCATTGTCCAGAGAATTACTTTGGCCCGCTGATGAAGCAGTTCCTGCATCTCATGATGGTATATGGCAGCGTATTCCGGTTTAATCTGATTCATTTATTGCCTTTTTGTATCTTCCATGTTGCAGATTTGTGGTAGATAAAAAGTCAGGATTTTTTTGATTGCCCCATACCTATTTATTAATATTCAATTATAAATTTCAAAATTTTAAATCATTACGAAAATGTGCTTGCCATCTGAGTTGATTTAGTTCGAGTAATATTTTTTATCTTTATTGTTTAGTGATTTCCAATAATTATTAGAAAATATAACTACTAAATAATAAAATAAAGAAAATATTTCAGCGAATAGCCCTTTTTTTCTGTTCAATTTCTATATCGAGCTGTTTGAGCTGATTAATCAGATTTTTCATAGTCTGATTTTCTTTAGTCAGTATATCAATTTCCTGTCTCAAAGTTGTACACTGATGTTGAAGGGCTTCTTTATCTTTCACTAATGACATATTCGCTTTTTGCAAATATGTTTCGCGATTTTTGTCGGTTACCTCTTGTACTCTTTCTGGGCAATTCGTTGCATTCAACAATTTCTTTATGTGCTGAATTTCCAGCCGAATATTTTTTTGAGGTTGAGAAAGTTTTTCATACTGATCAAGGGCGTTGATTGCCTTGTCGAAATCCGGTTCGGGATTGTTGCTGTGAGAATAAAGAAGAGAAAGATAGAGATAGGTTTCTGCTGTGGGAACTTTTTGTTCTGCATTTTTATTTTTTTTGAGACTATCTTCCAAAAAATGAATTTCTTTATTAACCTCAGACTTATTCAGCGCCAAATAATAGTCGGTTGATTTTGTGAACAGATGTTTCTCAACACATCCTGTGTTTGTGAAGAGAAGAAAGAGAAGAGGTAATATTTTTAGAATGTTTAACATGATTTTTTATCGATAATATTTTTAGGGGTTTTATTTGATGACTTTCGGGATGAACACATTTTCTCTTTTAGTCTGGTCTGTTTTTTCCCCTCTGCGATTCACCACATATATACTTCCCTGTTGAGATTTAGCATGTTCTTTCAGTTCAGCCGCAATCTCCGCAATTTCAATATGGTTCATGTTTTTTACGTTTTCGTTAGTAACAACAGCAATTGAAATCGACATTATAGGAAATCTGACTTTCAGACCTTGACGCGTAACACCCTCGATATAACCACGTAATTTATCTTCCGGTTTATAAAACGACAAAACCTTCAAATCAAATTTTCTTATAATAGCTTCGCAAATTTTTTTGTAATTGGTATTTTTGACTATGAGAGCGAAATCATCTCCTCCTATGTGGCCAACAAAATCATCGTCAGCCCCGTGATTAACCACAGCCTCTCTGATTACTTCGGCCGTTGTACGAATGACTTCGTTGCCTTTGGCATAACCATATCGATCGTTAAATGATTTGAAATTATCAAGATCGAGCATACAGAAAGCAAGATACTCTCCTGATTCCAAACGTTTTTTGAGGACATTTTCAATTGCCACTCCACCCGGCAGTCGTGTAAGAGGATTTGAATCAATATGAAGTTCCTCCAACCGCCCCAGTCTAGAAATCATGGAATTGAATGCTTTAGCAAGTTGACCAAATTCATCATGCGAGCTGACTTCTGTTAGATGAGTAAATTTGCCCTGCGATACAATTTCAGTAGCTTCTTTCAGTTTCTTAATAGATTGGGAAAGGCTTCTGCAAACAACTGCTATTGCGCCGAGGCCAAGCAATACTGCAAGTCCTGACAACATTAAGGTCGTTCGGAAAATGTTAATGCTAACATTGCCGAATTTTTGCATTTTTTGCTGTTGGTTTGATCTGGCAATATCTTCAATATGTTTGATTAATGAGAGAATTTCGTCAAGATTCCCTCTGAGCAACTGGCTGTCTGGATGAATCGATTCTTTGGAATTGATTGTACTGAATTGTTTCCTGTATATTGCTTCGAATTCGTCATGGAGAGAGGCAAGCTGGGCAATGGGAATATTTTTCTGCTCTGGCAATTCATACACCTGGGTGATAAGATCATTAAAATCTTTACCGCGTTGCCAGAACATGTCTTTCATCTCTGAACTTTTTAGAATCAAAAATCTCCGTCCATACGCTTCCTGGGCAAGAAGAGTATCACTCATTTGGTTGGAAAACTGGATCAATACAGCGTCATTTTTGAGGATATTCTTATTAATTTTGTCAAGTTCCTGCAAGCCTTGCAATGATATTGCTGCTATACAGACAGTAACCAACATAACAGGCAAATAGCCAAGAATCATTTTTTCTTCAAGCGTTAACCGCAAAAGACGCTTCATTTTTTTACCTCAAATACAGATATGTAATTATTCCCAAGATTTTAAATTTTTTTTTTGTCGCAGATACACATCCGAACTTTTGGATTTGATAATTAGGAAGCAGAAAAGGAAGTAATCAAATAATTTTATACAATGAACTGACATTTTTTCTAGAGCTGATCTGAATAAAATTTGGAAGAATTATATTAAGTGTCGACGGCCAGACTTTTACTCACTCAAAAAGTGTTTCAAAACATTTCATTAAAATGATACTCTTTAACCGGTTCAAATGAAATTGAAATTCCGTTACTTGCTTAATGTTATATTAATTTTCGGTAGTGCATGCCTGCCAAGTTGCAATCGATTCAATCAAATATAATATTTTAAAAGTTCATTATTTTAGTATGTAAAGGGGAGAAATAATGTTTGGAAATAAAATTTTTCCTTTTTCCTTTATTCTTTACCTGTCATCGTTTGCTGCTTGTACATCGTATCAACCTCCTTTTACACATTATTTGTGCCATACAATGACTTTTGCTGAAGTTTTGAAGGTGGCGAAGCAAAATAAAATGTCTGTTTATGAGGAGATTGCCGTCTATAAAGGTTATCGACTTTTGTGTTTTAAAAGTGATACCAGCGGCCCTGATGTGTTTCTTATTGTGAATCTGGAAGGGAAGCCTGTGTTGCGAAATTTTCAAAATGGCATGATGAATGATAGGATACTTATAAATTACGTCGAGGATTTTGACAGGCATAATAATTTAGAAATTGACTGATAAGAAAGTTTTTTGTTGCCGGACGAAATTGTTGTGTGGGTAATTGTTTATTCCACGAGATAACAATATTGTCTGAAATAAGCTTAGCGAAATATCCTTTAGGTAAGAATCTATTGATTCTTGCAGGGTTGCTAAATTGACTTTCATAAAGAAGATTATTGAACGAGAATATTTAATCTGGCTTTTTGAAAGTCATTTTCTCGAGTAAGAAATGCATCAGTAACATCCGGGTCAAAATGTTTCCCTGAATCCTTTAAAATAATTTGTTTTGCCTGCTCATGACTTATAGCTGATTTGTAGCACCTTCTTGATGTCAGGGCGTCATAGGCATCGGCAAGCGCAACAATTCGGGCCGATAAAGGAATTTCTTTGCCGGATAACCCGCTTGGATAGCCGGTACCATTCCATTTTTCATGGTGATAATATGCGATCTGTTTTCCAATAGTCAGGAAGGATTGGCCTTTGGTCAGTTTTTCACTCTCACACAATGCATCTCCGCCATAAACGGAATGACACATCATTATCTCATACTCCTCGGGTGTCAACTTCCCCGGTTTGAGCAGGATATTGTCTGGTATGCCTACTTTACCAATATCATGTAAAATCGAAGATAAATAAATATCGTCAATATATTCAGGGGTAATATAATGTTGGTAAGCTGGATGTTTTGATAATTCCGCAGCAAGAATTTTTGAATACTCACGAATTCTTTCCAGATGATTTCCTGTGTCTCTGTCACGGAACTCAGCTAGTTTAGCTAATGCAAGAATAGCGGTTGTCCTTGATTTATCGATGAGATGATAAGATTCGAGGAGTTTTTTTTCCATTTTTTTTCTTTCAGTGATATCTCTGATGACAAGCTGAAATTCGAGCGCTCCTCCTTCTTTAACAATTTTTCTTGCATTACATTCAACGTTTATAGGCTGATCTCCCTTTCCAATGATTATAAACTGAACATCTTTTACAGGTTCACCCAGGAAAAGTTTAGGGAGCATTCCACCTGTTACGACAGCTAAACTGTCTGGATGAATTATGTTGAGGAGTGATTTCCCTGCGAAGCTATTTTGTGTAATACCAATAATGTTATAAAAGTGATTATTTGCCACTATGACCTTTGCATTACAATCAATGAGCACAATCAGATCAAGAATATTTTCGTATAATTCTTTGTAACGCAGTTCAGATTCTTCTATTTTTTTTACTCGTTTAACAACCTCATCCTCGAGATTATGGGTATAGAAAGATAGATCCTTATTCATCGATTTTAGATTCATATTAAGATTAAATTTCCGGATCCTAGCTTTTGTTTCTTCGTTGCACTGAACAAGACTGACGATGATAAAGGCGATGAAAAAGAAACTGTAACAAAAAAAAATCTTGTTATTTTCGGCAGTGGGTTGGCTGAAGAGTACGACTGGAATGGCATAAGTAAGATAGAGGGTGAATCCCGCAATAGCGGCCTGTTTAATAGTAAGTGGCAATAATGCGAATCCGCCCACGGAGACGAGAAGGAGGCCAACATAGTATGATGAGGCGTATCCTCCTGTTTTCAATACCATTAGGGAGATGGTAAGACCTCCCAGAAGATAGGCCGCCAGCGTCAGGAACATTGTCAGAAGAGGATTGTTCTTCCTGCGCAGAATAAGAATGAATAGTATCAAGATAAAAGCAAAGGTTAGCCTATAACCGAGAAAACGAATAAAATGTTCCTTGGCTGCGAATGAATCCAGAAGTGAAAACAGGGGGTAAAAAACAATGCCGAGCTTAAAAAACGTGTTTGCCCTCTGCAGGAAAAATTTTCTGGTTTCCTGATCGTAAACAGATCTATATTCTAATGAGGTTTGTTCAATCATCCTTCTTTGGTAGCAAGGACAAAGAGGTTGACCTTTTCATCCTCCGTAAGTATTTCGACATTAGAACCAAATGGAGTGTCGGAGAAGATATCTACTAAATCCTCACCTGTACGGTAGATCAATTCCCAGTGAAGGATCTCATCCATGAAAATCTGGTCCGGATAAGGCGCAAAATTGCCAAGAAGCAGTTTGCCGCCAGGTTCGAGATGATCATGACATCGTTTGATCATTGCCTGAAAGAGTCGACGATCGAGATAATCGCATAATCCGGCGGAGTAAATAATATGTTGTTTGCCGATCTCATGGCTGACCCGCCCTAAAGCCCATTTAACTAGATTCTCATTCATTAGTCTAATGTTAGCATTATGGGCAAAAACGTTTACATATTGATTTGTATAGCGTAAAGCCTCTGAATCTATGTCCACACAGAGTGCTTCTATGGCATGCGAATAGTCGCAATTTGCAATAAAATCGAAGAGTTCACGGTTTGGTCCACAGGCCAAATTCATTATCCTTACCCGTGAAGATTGTTGACGAAACGTTTCACTTAAAGCTGCTAATTGTCCTGAGAGGAGTTTTCTGCGGCCTCTGATAGCCTTAGCTCCCGGGCGTTGCAAACACCAAGCGTCCACTATTTTCCCGAGTTTGCCATCTCCTTCAGCTTTGTCCTTATAAATATGCTCCATCATAAGAAAGTCGCCAGCATACCCTTTAGGCTTGTAATAAGCTCTTTCGACAAAACGGCTGCGCATAATGTAGGGGAAAACCTCTTTAAAAATATACCCCCACATATAATCACGATCTTCTTGATTTATCATTAATGCTTTGTATCTTGCAAGATTTTCATTGATGGTATCGAGTAGAGTGTAACAGTCTCCTATGATTTTTGGATCTGGATCCTCCTGAGCAACGTCTTTTTGAAGTTGAAAGGAAAGGTTGAAGAGTTGTGCTTTGAGTGTTTCCACTTCGTTGCTGATCTGATACCATGCTGGGCTGTTAAGCAATTTGCCTGGGATAGGTCTTGATTCGTTAAACTCACGTCGTTTTGAAGCGAGTGATGCAGCATAACCAATTAATGGTTCGTTTTCTTCAAGAACCCTCCTGAATTTTTTGCATATAAGTTTTGTCAATGAGGTGACAAGCCGACCATAAAGATCTGGTTTTTCGTAGAACATTTTTTCAACAATAGCAACATCGAAGCAAAAAATTTCTGCATCCTTAGTAGCACGGATATCACGTACACGCGATCCACCGTCGAAAAAGCCTATCTCTCCAAAAAAATCACCTGACCCAAGTAAAGCAACAGTAATTTTTGTTTTATCCGTTGTATGGGAAACTTCTATAGTTCCTTTTTGGACATAATAGAAGGCGGTGCAGTCCTGCTGTAATGTTTCATTTGCTGATAAACAGATTTTGTTTGAATATTCTAAAATTGCCGCATTAAGTTGTCCATTTCCGGTAAAAACTACTTCATCATCCATTGGAAATTTTATCGGGTCGTTAAAAAGCGGGGATAATTGAACAGCTTTGTTCATTTTGTACTCCTTGCAAGAATAGAAAGTCCGGTTAACTGATTTTCATACTGCCGAGACAGATTCTTGCTCTTGTCCATATTTATTGATAATATTCTTCAAATTTTCCAGATGTTGTTCCGTCAAAATGCCAAATTTAATACAGCGTCTACGCATAGTAATCTGGCTGAAAGGCTGTTCAGTTGGCAAAATAAAATCGTTTATCGTTGTATACGGAATACCTTCAAGGCAAATACCGTCATCAGCCAGCAAGTCAAGGCTATTCGCATCCCTTGACGGACCGTTGGTAGAAAAGTAACAAAAAGCGAGTCCGGCAACACTTATATCTATTATTTGTCCGATTTTATTTGCTGGTGGACGTAGAAATGCGTATGTTCCGTCCCTGGCAAAATATCTTTTGTGTTTTCTTCTATCTCTTATCGGCTGTTCATATGCCATTCTTTACCCCCATCTCTTTTTTTTCAGTAGCTACCGGAAATGTTTGTTTAAACAATGACTGTCTTGATGGTTATTATGACTTCGTCAATTGGGTAAATCAATTGCGAATACCTTTTTTTATTCCCCTTAAAAATAAAACTATATTCATTCAAGCCTTGACAAGTATTATTACATCATTGTGTAATTTTTTATTCATATCTATCGGCGATAGAAATAAATACTTTACTAGAAGTTTTATTTACAGAAATTCCATTGCCATTTAGGAGTGATTTGTATGTCCTGTTCATATAGAGGAATTAAATTACATTTTTTCCCAGATTTGACTGAGGAAGAATTTCAATTAATTTTACCTATGTTGCAGCATATAGATTTGAAGGAAAATGATACTGTCATATCCGTTGGTGCAAAACATCTCGGTTTGTTTCTTATTGTAAAAGGAAAAGTTCGGAGAGAAATGATGTTGGGGGTCAGAATCGGAACGACTGGCCTAGAAACATGGCAGGAAAAAGAGCTTTTTGAGACGAGGTCCCCTGGGCAGTTTTTTGGAGAAGAAGCATTAATTTCCAATAAGCCAGCTTTGGAGGAATGGGTTGTATTGGAAGATGCGGAATTTCTCTATATCTCTCAAGATATTTTGGCTCAAATTCAACAAAAATCAGCGGTTGTATATGGGAAAATACTTCAGGTTCTCAGCGTCGCTTTGTTTGATAAAGCCTGCAAAGAACAAAGCTGGCTTGCTGCAAGTATAGAAAACAAAAAGCTCGTTAAAAAGATGCGCATTGAGCGCAAAAAAAATAATGCAATGCATCGCATTGCCCAAAGTACATCAATTAATAATGTTAATCAAACTCTTGATACTATACTGGATGCCTGCATGGACTGTCTTGAAGTTCAGAAGGGTTCTATTATGATCTATAATCGTGGAGTGCTACGGGTTGAAGCTGCTTTCGGCAAGAATAAAGATAACATTTTGGGGCAAGTTCAGCAGATAAATGACAGTAGTGTTTCTGGACGTTGTTTTTTGACTAAAAAACCAATTTTTATTCAGAATATTGAAGAGGAGGAGGGACTGCAGAAAACACCATATCCTGGGCAGTATTGGAATAATTCTCTCATTAGCCTGCCACTGATAAGTCTTGAAGGAGAAAGTATTGGGGTGCTGAATGTAAGTAAGACATCAAGAGATATATTTACGGAAGAGGATATGAAAATTCTTGAGGATCTTTCTTATGAAGCTTCTGCTGCATTAGCACATGAGATTTCTCTAGCACGTCTTTATCGTAATTTTCAAGAAACTCTCCTTGAAGTTAAACAACTGCAATCAAATTTGAAGCAGATTGAAGAAAAAATTTACTGTATCATCCAGGCCTCTTGTCCAATAATGGATGCAATGGGAGCCACAGCAAATGAATAAAATAAGCCCCTACGAAGAGTTTGCCAGACGCAATCTGGAGATCTCCGACCGCGAAAAGCAGACGGTCGATGCTGTTGCGGCTCACGGTAAAATGACAGCGAGGCAACGAATTGAATTTCTTTTCGATGAAGGAACATTTCAGGAAGTTGATCGTTTTGTTACACATCGCTGTACTGATTTTGGTATGGGAAATAAGAAAATACCAGGAGATACAGTAATAGCTGGCAATGGCCTGATAAATGGCAGACTTGTCCATGCTTACGCTCAAGATTTCAGTGCTTTGGGGGGATCATTCTCTGAAGAAAACACAAAAAAAATTTATAAAATCCTGGATAAGGCAATGCAGCTTGGTACACCATATATTGGATTGAATGACTCCGGCGGTGCACGCATTCAGGAAGGAGTTTGTGGTTTAGCTGGTGTTGCCGAATTGTTTTTTAAAAATACACAAGCATCAGGACTTATTCCTCAGATTTCCGCTATCATGGGGCCCTGTGCCGGAGGGGCAAGCTATTCCCCTGCTTTGACTGATTTCATTATCATGGTTGAGGGGCAAAGCCATATGTTTGTTACAGGCCCCGAGGTGATCAAAGCCGTAACACATGAGGAAGTGAGCATGGAAGAACTTGGAGGCGCCCATGCTCATCATCGCCAAAGCGGTGTATCTCACCTCGTTGCAGGAAATGATAGAGAATGCATAGTTCTAATCCGTGAGTTGCTGGATTACATTCCTTCGAATAACATGGAAGAAAGCCCATTGAAGAAATGCTTTGACGATCCTCAAAGACGTGAACCATTACTAAATGATTTCATCCCAAATGACTCACGTTCATCCTATGACATGAAATCCCTCATTCGAGCAGTTGTTGATGAGGGATCTTTTTTTGAGATACAAGGTGCTTATGCTGCTAATCTGGTTATTGGTTTTGCTCGTCTCAATGGTAAATCGGTCGGTATTGTTGCCAACCAACCTGCGTATCTGGCTGGAGCCCTTGACACAAATGCCTCCCGAAAGGGTGCCCGTTTTGTCCGTTTTTGTGATGCGTTTAACATGCCGCTAATAACCTTTGTCGATGTTCCCGGATTTCTTCCCGGCAAAGATCAGGAACTCAGCGGTATTATCCGTGACGGTGCCAAGCTACTTTATGCCTATTGCGAGGCCACTGTTCCAAAAATCAGTGTTATCACGAGAAAAGCTTATGGCGGTGCCTATTGCGTGATGTCGAGTAAACATATTCGTGGTGATTATAATTTTGCATATCCTGGAGCTGAAATCGCGGTGATGGGGTCGGAGGCGGCCATAAATATTATTTATAGAAAACAACTTACCCGTCAGCCAGATGATACTTTCAAAAACCAGAAATTGGAAGAATACAGAGAACGGTTTGCTAATCCTTATTTTGCCGCATCACATGGTTATATAGACGAAATAATCATGCCAGAGGACACACGTTGGCGTCTTGTTTCAGCCTTGGAGCGCTTGAAAACGAAGGTGGCCAAAAATCCTCTCAAAAAACATGGTAACATGCCGTTGTGATGCCTTCCTGCTTTGAATGATTTTGATGAAGTTCCTTGTATAATCAAATAAACCAAACAAATTGGTTTAGCCCTAGGACGAAGAGCTGATTTTTAAAACTCATGTTTAATAAGATTTTGATTGCCAATCGGGGTGAGATTGCCCTTAGAATTATGCGTACTTGTCGAGAGATGGGCATAAAAACGGTTGCTGTTTTTTCTCAGGCTGACAGGAAATCGCGTCATGTACGTTTCGCTGATGAGGCATATTGTATTGGCCCTGCGCCTGCCCTAGAAAGCTATCTTGATGGTGATGCTATCCTTAAAGTTTGCGGAAAATCTGGTGCTCAGGCTATTCACCCAGGGTACGGTTTTTTATCTGAAAACAGACAGTTTGCTGATAAATGCAGACGGGCAGGTTTTATTTTTATTGGACCGGAAGCGGTGGTTATCGAAAAGATGGGCAATAAGGGTATGGCTCGGGAAATAATGAGGGCAAACGGTATACCCATAATACCGGGAACAACTGATTCTTTCGGCAGTTTTGAGGAAATTAGCGCTGTATGCGACACTATTGGCTTTCCCGTCATGCTGAAAGCTGCTTCTGGAGGAGGAGGGAAAGGAATGCGTGTCGTTGTCGATGCCGATGGACTGCTCGACGCATTTCACGCTGTGCAGCGCGAATCCTATGCTTCTTTTGCGGACTCACGTATCCTTCTTGAGCGATATTTCCCGGTTGCGAGACATGTTGAGGTTCAGATTCTCGCTGACAGTAGAGGAAATGTCACTCATCTTTTTGAACGGGAATGTTCCGTTCAGCGTCGTTATCAGAAAGTAATTGAGGAATGTCCTTCGATTTATGTAAATGATGAATTACGAACCAGGCTTTCTGATGCTGCAGTTAAAGCTGCAAAAGCTGTCGGATATACGGGGGCAGGGACAGTTGAATTCCTGCTGGATGACGAGAAAAATTTTTATTTTCTTGAAATGAATACTCGAATTCAGGTGGAACATTCAGTAACCGAACTTGTAACGGGCATTGATATCGTTCGTGAACAAATACTTGTCGCGGCCGGTAAAAGTTTGAGCTTCAAGCAGGAGGATATTTCATGTAATGGTTTTGCCATGGAATGCAGAATTTATGCTGAAGACCCGCGTAATTCCTACATGCCGGCACCTGGGCAGATCAAAAAAGCCGTGTTCCCGGAGGGGCCATGGGTCAGAATCGATAGCGCGGTTTATGATGGGTGGGATGTAACCCTTCATTATGATCCTATGATAGCTAAAATTGCTGTATGGGGGCGGACCCGCGAGGAAACACGACGGAGAATGCTCCGTGCTCTGGATGAATGTATTATTTTTGGGGTGAAAACCAATCTTGAGTTGCATCGGCAGATTTTGACTGATGAACACTTTATCAATGGTATGATCGACACCTTATTTCTTGATCGACTAGTTGACACCGTTCCGGAATTGGACAACCTCCATGACCTTGGGGTTATCGCTTCCATTTGCTGCATGGTGTCCTCCCCTCCTGAGCGGGAGAGTAATGTTGCCAGGCAGGATACCGGCCTTTGGCAGATGGCCAATAAATATCAGTTTTGGGCTTCGAGATTTTAAAGGAGATTTGTCCCTTGACCTTTTTATTTGATCGTTTTGCTGTTCTTCAAGGTTCTTTGTTGTTTCTCGATATCGTGTACGTATCCTGTTTTTTGTTTGGTAGAAAACCGTGAAACGAGAAGTGAGGGTGGACAACAAAATTTACCAGGTCGAATATGAAAAAATGTCCGATCTGGTAAAAGTGTCGATTGACGGCCGCGCTTATCTTGTGGATTTCTCAAGCGTTGATGGAAGTTCCTTTTCGTTTCTGGTAAACAATCAATCCTATGATGCTATTGTCAGTAAAAACAAAGACACTTTTTCCATAGTCCTTGGGGGAAAAACCTTCGATGTCGAATTTAATGATCCCCGAAGCAGGCAGCATTCTGATGAACGGCGGCAGACAAGAGAAAATTCCAGGCAGACTATTTGTGCTCCCATGGCCGGTCGCATTGCGCGTTTCCGGGTATGCAAAGGAGATATGGTTAAAGAGGGGCAGGGGTTGGTCGTGCTCGAGGCCATGAAAATGGAAAATGAACTTAAGTCTCAAGGGAGCGGCCAGGTAAAAGAGGTCTTTGTTGAGGAGAATGATATTGTTACCCCTGGCCAGTATCTGCTTATTATCGAATAATACTTCCTTTTTGATAAAATGTTTTTATCCCTTTTTTTTCCTGAGGATAAAAATTCGGCAATAGATTGTTAGATTAATGACAATCACCAATACTCCGAAAAGAATCTGTATCTCTTTGGACAAACCGGCTGGATAAACAACAGATTCGATATAATGTTCTATAAAACCATCCATGTAAATCGGTTGTCCCCCCTTCAGACGAAGACGCTGTTCAAGAGGGGTGAGCGGACAGATGCCGCCAGTGAATTCAATCATGGAGCCCCATATCACAGCCGGAATATGCAGATATAACAACCGGGGCCATTTCAATACGAGGCAACCGCCGATCATTACAAAAATTATAAAGAAGAGATGAACTATCAACAGCAGGTCAGCTGTAACTTTATAAAACATTGGATTTTAAATTTTGTTTACGGACTGATCCCGGAAATAGCCGAAAGGTGATAATGTTAAATTCAATTAATGTTTATTTAAGTAATATAATGAGATCCGATTCATGCTAGGAACAGGAACTGTTGGTGAAAAACGACATGTTTCGTTTGTAATAAAAAACGTTTATCAGAGTGTTTTCCCCAGGCAAGTTTTTGGGAAGATAAGATGCCGCATAGTTTGTCATAAATTTGCGACTCACTATTTCTGTCACGGATCGTCATCAGTGGTGCTAATTATACAGAGTATTTCTCCGGCAATTATTCGCTGAAACACTGAGCCTGATAGGTGAAAACTTCCAGTTTCCCCGTCTGCCACGCGTTGGAGGCAAGGCCAGCCTTTATGCAGAGATGACTGAGAAAGTCTTCCGTCCGCGGGAGTTGTTCCCATACCTGGGGAAGAAAGGTGGCACTGGCTAAACCGTCCCGGAGGATGACCCCATCTATTCTCGGGCGAAGTCTGGAGAGCAGTTCGTTGCCGTTTTCATATGCAAGTAGCTTGGGGTCGGTTAGAATACTTACCCCGATATCCAATTCATTGAATTCTTTTTTCTGCAATGGGGGGAACCTGGGATCACCAAAGGCTGCATTAATCGCATTATGACGGATGTTTTCCAGAATTGATTCGACAGCAACGATCGAACCGATACAGCCCCGTAATTTACCATGTCTGTGTAAAGTAACAAAGGTTCCTCGGGTCTGTTTTAGAGAGGAATCATGTACCACGGATTCTATTTTTTGCCGATCCTCATCTGGAATTGACAGACCAAGTTTATGCGCTATGGTCTGACGGGCCAGCATGATGAGTGTTTTTCCCTGGGCAGTGGTGATGTTGGTCGGCGGCGGATTTTGTTTATTCATAAATGTATCTCCGCAAAAGGCCCGCATAGCATTACGCTGAAACAAGTAAAATGTGAAGCTATGAAGAATGAATCAAAAAGTGTCGCTGGTTAATGAACTAAATATACTCGTTAGCAGGGGAAAGAGGAAGGAAATCTGACGATAAATTAATTAATAGGTCCAAAATATGCTTATTAATTAGATTATAATAGTTACAGGATCAGCCTAAATGGCGATTAGAACAAAGAAGAAGAACTTGATCGTTCCGCCAAGATACAACGGCAAATGTAAATCTGTGGATACGTGAATCAGTCTGCTCATATCGGCACCTTTCTTAGTCAACTTCTTCAGGCCTTTTCACGTTGACTGATGCTAAAGTTCTGCTTGTGTATATTTTGCAGTCATGAAGCATTTCATCTTGAGATATTACTGTGAGTTTTTGTCATATTACAGTTTTGCCTTTTTCCATACAGGCTGGATCATTTTTTAAGTTGGGGTTCTCTTATAAAATGGGCATCGTTGCGAAATCAAAAAAAATGAAATGAGAGGCAAAGAAAATGTACTTCAATTATGATGAGACTGTAAATTTACAGCCGGCTGCTTTTTAAGAGTTTTTATAATTTGAAAAGCTAAGTGTGGTTGAAAAAACCTCAAAACAGCAGCTGATGCTAAGGAGGATTAAATGAAGGCTTTCAAGGCTGTGCTCATTGTCGCGCTATTGCTTTTTATCCAGGCATATACTTCCACTGTTTTTGCTGGTTCCGGGTACATGCGGCTCAGTTATCTGCAAGGTGATGCTCAGATTATGAACCCTGAAGCAGGGGAATGGACTCTCCTTTCAATAAATACTCCAATTGGCGAAGGTGACCAAATCTGGATCCCCAGGGATGGCATTGCCGAGCTGGAGCTTAATTCAGGAAGTTATATCAGGCTCGATAGTGACTCCTCGCTGCAGATACTCGCTATGGATCAGAATTCGTCGCAGTTTTATCTTTCTCAGGGAAGCGCCTATGTCTATTACAATGCCCCACGGGGGAACGTCATTCAGGTTGATACTCCGGACGCCTCGACTCGCGTCTTCGACCAGGCTATTTTCAGAATTGATATACTGGATCAATACACTGATGTCTCATGCTATAAAGGATATGTGGAAACGGAGAACCAGCGCGGCATGATCAGTTTAAATGCCGGACAGACGATTTCTCTTGGACGTGACACGAATGGAAGTATAGCGCCTGTTGGTCCGCCTGACGGATGGGATCAGTGGAACAGGGAGAGAAATGACCAGCTTTTCCCGAAAAGACAAGCCGCAGGTGGCAACTATCTGCCGATGGAATTGCGGTCTTACTCCTACGAGCTCGACAGAAGCGGAAGGTGGGCGCATGTGCCACAGTATGGTAATGTCTGGATTCCCACCGTTTCCGTCGGAATTGACTGGGCTCCTTACCGGCACGGTAGATGGGTTCGTCGCGGGCATGACTATATATGGTTGGCCTCTGAACCATGGGGATGGGTGCCTTATCATTATGGCAGATGGGCGTTTACTCCAGCCTTTGGCTGGTTCTGGGTGCCACCGCTTGCAGGTTCAGTTTACTGGGGGCCCGGATATGTCGGTTGGGTCATGAGTGACGATTATGTCGGTTGGGTCCCGCTTGCACCTGGAGAAATTTATTATGGAAGGGGCTATTTTGGGCGTTACAGCGTAAATATCACCCATATAGATATAAGACGAGTTCATGTCACGAGAGAATACAGAAATGTGCACGTGCACAACGGGCCGACCATTATCAAAAGGAACAGTTTTTACAGAGGATATCCAGGTGACGGTTATCACGCAATGAAGATGCCGAAAGAAAAAATATTTGACATAAAGCATATGCGTCCAGGGATTCCCAATTTTAAACCGCCTAAAGAAAGCTACTATATTTCGGAAAGAGTTATTCCAAGGGATAAGCTTGCTCCGGCTCGGGTGAGGGAAATCAAGTTCAGAGAACTCAAAGAGTCACGCCGTTTCATCAAAGACAGGGATAAATCCGTTTTGCATCCTGGTATGAGACTTAAACCTATGCCGATTGATGTCGTTTCGACGCCGAGAAGTCCAGGCAGGAACAGAAATTTAGCGCCACATGAGATGTCCGGGAATCAGCAATTTCCTGGGCGGTTTGATAATGACCATGGCAAGGGAGAGAGGGGAAAAGAGATGCGGAATGAGGATCGACAGGACTATTCGGTTCCTCCCCGCGGGCGTGATGGACGAGATGACCAGAAACAAAGGCAGCTTTTTGAGGATCGTAAACAATCGGTATTTCCTGATTCAGGACGAAACCAGAATGATGAAGCGAAAAAAATGCGCGATGACAGGCAGCGTGGGAAGACTATGCCAGATATCAGTCGGGACCGAAATGGAGATGCTGATCAGCGGCACAAGGAAGAGCAACGTCGGTACGAGTCCCCGGATGCTGGTCAGTGGAAAAGGACGGAACCAAAGCCGACAGAGGTTGAATCACGTGGACATGATCGATTGGTAACCCCTGAACCGAGACAATCTAAACCCTTTGAACGGAATATTTCTAATCTTCCGGATAAAAGTCGGGAGAGAAGAGAGGATTCAAATCAGGGACAGAGTGAAAAACAACGTCAATTCGTTATTCCTGATACGAATCGAGGAAAAAATACGCAACCGCAACAAAAGCATATCGAGGAACAACGACAGCGTGAAATTCCTGAAAGGAATATGAATCGCAATGAGGAGCCGCAGGGTATGCAGTTGCGGGAGCAACGTCAATTCATCGCACCGAACAACAATCGCGATCGAAGGGAAGAAAGGCCTCGAATGCAATTGGAGGAGCAACGAAGGCCTACGTCGACAGATATAGGGCGCTCTAGGTATGAAGAGCGTAGACAGGCCAGGCCTGACGAACAGCAACGGCGGTCTTCTGGTATTGAAAGTACCCATGGCTTTCGTGGTAACAGAAATCAGAGCGAGGAAAAGTCCGGTTCAGCCCAGTGCGGCCCGGGGCAAAAAGACGAATTTAATTCTGAAAAATGTCCTCAACGCCAAAGGAGATAGCTGGAATTTTGTGAATTGAAAAAAAAGAGGGGCAGGTGACCCTCTTTTTTTTGTAAAAAAACTGGCGAAAAGTAGGAGGTCAGTTCGTTTTCCCTTTGCCGCTGAGTAGCTTGTCAACCTCATCGGCGAGAAAACCGAGATGCATTTTTTCCTCTTCCGCAAGATGGAGAAACATTTCTCTGCTGTTTTCATCAGGATTTTTGCGGGCGAGTCTGCTATAGAGGTCATGTGCCTGGGTTTCCAGCATCATTGCCAGGTAGAGGATATCCTCGCGGTCGTGAACATGCTGTTCAAAATGCTTGAGAATTACTTCCCTGCTGAACCCGCCCTCCATGATATTGCTCTCTTTGTTCACTTTAGGGATGTCTTCCTCCGACGGTTTGAAATCGGCTATCAGCTTGGCTTTGTGTCTGTCTTCAAAGCTCGCCAGACGGAGGAGGAGGTCCTTTTCTTCCTGAGTTTCGCATCTTTCGGCAAAGGCAAAATATAGTTGTTGCAGACCTTCTTCCATTGTGTAGGCCATGGTGAAAGCATCTTTGTATTCGCCTGAAGTGAAAAACTCCATACCCAAGGTTTCTGGTCCTTTAGCCTTGAAGCCGTTCCATGCCTTAATGCCGCCGGAGAGATTGTAAACATTCTTGAAGTTGCTGCCCTGCAGCATCTGGGCTGCAGCCTTGCTCCGGCCACCGATGGCGCAGTAAACCAAGGTCGGCTTGGACGGGTCGAGTTCGTTAAGCCGGGACATCAGTTCCTTAAGCGGTATGAGAATAGCACCCGGAATATGTTCGAGTTCGTATTCTTTGGGTTGCCGGACATCGAGAAGCTGAAAACTATCAGCCGGATTTTCCCTTATGAAAGCACGAGCCTCGTCGGCATCCATGTTTTTTGATGGCAGAAATAAACTTTTCCAGTTCATTGCAATCTCCTTGTTTGATTTATGAATCCGGCTCCCGTAATGGCCAAACTGTGTAGGTTTTTAATGGTATAATAAAGATTCACTTGTTTACAATGGCACATTGCTCTTGAAAAAAAGTCCCGTAAAAAAAGAGCATTCGATAAATCATGTTTCAAGGTTAAGGACTAACGACTGATTTTTCAAGCAAATTAAGCAGTTGATCACGTATATTCTTTGGTTGATTCAGCATGACGGCATATGGGATGAGGTGTAATCCCCTGGGAAAATATCCCGTATAGCAGTAAACACCGGTCATGGTGCCTGATTTTATCAGACGCCCGTTGTCCATATACAGCAGATGGGCATATGGACGGAATTCTTGGAGAATTTTTATCATGGTAGCGGGTGTGATAAGATTGTTTCTCGACAGGCCAGATCCCTCTACCATAGTTATCTGAGAGGAATCTAAACCAAGAGAGGAAAGAAAGTCATGGAACACCTCACGACTTTTTTCCCAGGTTGCCGGGTACCCTTTTTCCTTTGCTCCGCAGGTGAGAAACAGTTGGTTAGCGATAAAATTGTTTGAGTACCGCAGCAATCCTTCAATAACCTGTTTCAAAGTTTGGCTCGAGTAATGGCTCAGAATATGTTTTGTCGAAACGGGAACGGCTTTACCAGCAACTTTACCAGAGCCCATGATGCCGCTTTTGTTTTGCAAAGCCCGGAACAGTTCACCTGTATGAATAAGGATATCTTCATTATTATTGGTCAGATTAATTCGCTGGGTTCCGGGAGGTAAATTTTTACCCAAACGCACCATGATGGGCAGGGTTGGTGTTTGCGGTTCAGCTGATGAAATCGTTCCGTTAGGATGTTTGATAAAGTTAATAGTATTAAAGTTAGCTGCTAGGGCGCTATTGGCCGCGTCATATGGATTGAGAGTTGTGCTTCTGCCATCGGCCTGACCATTAAGCTGGAAAGCGCCAGCGTCTAGAAAAATGTTATTTATCGTGGTAACTCCCTTCTCTCTTAACGTATTGAGGATACCAGTTATTTCTTCCGAGGTAAGAAAAGGATCTCCATAGCCTTTGATATAAAGATCGTTGTCTTTAGTCAGGAAAAAATCAGTACGAAAACGAAAATTTTCGCCAAGAATACGCAGGCTGGCGAGTGAGGTAACGATTTTAAGTGTGCTGGCCGGCACGAAAAGGGTAGTGGCATTTTTTTCGGCTGTTATATGGGGGGGCGAGCCGACCTGATACCCGCCTGTAGTTATAATACTGTCAATCTGGTGGAAGACAGGCTGTTTTTCCCCGGCAGTGAGGCGGGAAGAAGAGAGAATGAGAAAAAGCAGTGACAAAAAACAACAGGACATTGCCTTGCAAAGCAATGTCCTGTTCACATTGTGTACCATATATACCGATTAGATCTTTGGTAGATTTTTGGTGGCTTCGGCGATTGCCTCTTCCGGATAGTCGTAGTTGTGCAGTTCGCCGGCATAAAATTTTTCATAGCTTGACAGGTCAAGGAGTCCATGACCCGAGAAGTTGAAGAGGATGGTTTTCGGGTCATTGATATCGCGGGTGGCCTCGATAATTGCTGCCCGAATGGCATGGCAGGTTTCCGGGGCAGGAATAATGCCTTCCGTCTGGGCAAAGAGTCTGCCCGCCTCGAAACATTCGAGTTGATGGACGCTGATCGGTTCTATCAGTTTTTCCCGCACAAGGGCCGAGACGATGGGGGACATGCCGTGATATCGCAGACCACCGGCGTGAATGCCCGGAGGAATGAAATCATGCCCGAGTGTATACATATAGAGCAGCGGGGTTTGGCGGGCGACATCACCATAATCATAGGCATAGACGCCGCGGGTAAGCGTTGGGCAGGATGCGGGTTCAACGCCAACAAAGCGAATATTTTTCCCTTCAAGTTTATCGGTAAGGAAGGGGGCCACGATGCCGGCAAAATTGGAACCGCCCCCGCAGCACCCTATTACGACGTCAGGGTAGTCCCCGATTTTAGCCATCTGTTTTTTCGCCTCAAGACCAATTATGGACTGATGGATAATGACATGGTTGAGAACCGAGCCGAGCGCGTACTTTGTATCTTCCCGTGTGGCAGCATCTTCGAGTGCCTCACTGATTGCTATACCCAGAGAACCGGCAGTATAGGGCATGTTCTCAAGAATTCTTCGACCAAAGGCTGTGTCAGGGCTAGGGCTTGCAACAATATCTGCACCATAAGTATTCATCATAATTTTACGGTACGGTTTTTGATCAAAAGAAACACGCACCATATAAACCTTGCATTCGAGCCCGAATTTATGGGTGGCAAAAGAAAGTGCGCTGCCCCATTGACCAGCGCCAGTTTCTGTTGAAAGGCGTTTGACTCCTTCCCGTTTGTTATAATATGCCTGAGCCACTGAACTGTTTGTTTTATGGCTGCCGGACGGAGAAACCCCTTCATTTTTGTAGTAAATTTTTGCTTTGGTACCGATAGCTGCTTCTAGAGCGTAGGCCCGAATCAGAGGGGAAGGCCTCCAGATATGGTAAATTTCTTGGACCTCTTCAGGGATATCGATCCAGCGTTTATCGCTCATCTCCTGCTCAAGCAAACCAATGGGGAAAACTGGTGCAAGTTTTTCCGGGCCTGCGGGTTGTTTTGTTTCCGGGTCAAGTGGTGGATCAATGCCGTTTGGAATGTCGGGCATTACATTATACCATTGAGTCGGCATTTCATTTTCATCGAGAAGAATTTTTTTCTGTTCCATGGGTCTCTCCCTGAAGACATTGTGTGAAATATGAACTTAAGCTTGATAAATATTTTTATCGGGAAGGGGAGTTCATCCATTTATTAATGGTTATTAAAACTTTTACGGATGAATTTGGCCGCTATAAATAACCTGAAAGTACAAATCTGTCAAAGTGAAAAGGGGGAAAACAGGTCATTGACAAAGAGTTTGCCCTGATATATCTTTGAATGCTTCACTAAACTCTCATAACAATGAGGAATAATACATTTATGGAAGATATCCTCCGCCGTAGCCTGGCAGATTCGATAGCGGCTAAAGAAGATTTTTACCGTGACCACCGGCAGCATTTTTACCAGCTTGTTGATTGGGTTGTTAACTGCTTCAAATCTGGCAACAAGCTGATGCTCTGCGGTAACGGAGGGAGTGCAGCAGATGCGCAGCATCTCGCCGCTGAATTTGTTAATCGTTTTTTGATTAATAGATCTCCTCTTCCTGCCATTGCTTTGACAACTGACACATCTATCCTTACCAGTGTGGGAAACGATTTTTCCTATGATGATATTTTTGCCAAACAGGTTCAGGCATTAGGTAAACAAGGAGATATTCTGCTTGGAATATCAACAAGCGGTAATTCTCCCAATGTTATACGCGCGGTTGCCGCGGCAAAAAATCTGGGCGTTAGGACAGCCGTACTTACTGGTGGCAATGGAGGTAAGCTGGCAAACGAGGCGGAACTCGTTTTAACAGTGCCAAGCAATCGTACCCCCCATATTCAGGAGACCCATCTCTGGATTGAACATATGCTCTGTTGGTTGGTCGATGAAAGACTTTTCGGCAGCCTGCGAGAGGAGGACGTGGAACAATGAGTGAAAAACCCATTGATTTGTCAGGTCTTCATACCTACTCAGTACATGACCGCTTCAGCAAGGTGACCGTTGAACATTTTGCACGACCTGTTGGGGCAGGAGCAACAGTGAAAGAATTGCTTGCCTCTTTGCCGGCGCAGTTTGCTGGGGTGGATTTCCCGGATCTACTCAATCGACTTGCTTCAGCGCATCGCAATAAAAGGCCAGTTATTATCGGTATGGGGGCTCATGTTATCAAGGTGGGACTTAATCCCCTCTTGATAAATCTTATGGAACGATCGATTATTACAGGATTAGCATTGAACGGTGCAGGAATTGTCCATGATACCGAGATCGCTATGGTCGGTCGTACTTCAGAGGATGTAGGCCAGGTTCTCGGGAGCGGAGCCTTTGGGGCAGCAAAGGAAACCGGAGAGGAAGTGAATGCTGCTATTAATCGAGGTGCGGAAAAAAATATCGGCTTGGGGCAGGCAATGGGTGAGCACCTGGTTAACAGAAAATTTCCTTTCAATAACATGAGTTTACTTGCTTCCGCCTACCGCCTCGGCGTGCCGGTAACTGTTCATGTTGCATTAGGTACCGATATCGTACATATTCATCCCTCTGCTGACGGAGCTGCTATCGGGCAAACCAGCCATTATGATTTCCGCCTGTTCTGCTCTTTGGTCAGTGAGCTTGATGGGGGAGCGTATCTGAATATTGGTTCTGCCGTTCTGCTACCAGAGGTCTTTCTGAAAGCTATAACCGTTGTTCGTAATCTCGGGTATCATGTGGAAAATTTTACTACGGCAAATTTTGACTTTGTTCGTCACTATCGCCCGATCACAAATGTTGTAAACCGTCCCACTGCCGCAGGTGGTAAAGGTTTCAACTTTGTTGGACATCATGAATTGATGATTCCTTTGCTGATAGCGGGATTGCTGGACATACTCGCTGAAAAGTAAATTCTTGGCTCAATTTTCGCGTAAATTTGCTGCTCTATTTACGAATATTTAAGGAGTTGGTAAGCTATGCCCTTGTTTGATTTTAAATGTCTCAAGTGCGGAAATGAGTTCGAGACCTTGGTGATGGGGAGGAGTAAGCCTGCCTGTCCAAAATGTCAGAGCGAAGATTTGGAGAAATTAATGTCATCATACACCTGCTGCCGACACAAGGGCAGCGGTTCAGCTTCCTCAGGCTCCAGTTGTTCCGGCTGCGCTGGAGGAAATTGTTCCACCTGTCATTAAACAGTTAAGGACCAACTATGCAGAATGTGATAAAAATCGGAACTCGGGCAAGCCTGCTGGCCATGGCACAGAGTACCAATATAAAAAATCTGATCGAATCTCGCTATCCTAAAGTTTTTGTGGAGCTTGTGAAAATAGTCACAAAAGGCGATAAAATTCTTGATGTGCCGCTGGCTAAAGTTGGTGGCAAGGGGCTTTTTGTCAAGGAAATTGAAGATGCTATATTGCGGCATGATGTTGATATCGCTGTACACAGCATGAAAGATGTCCCCGCTGAACTTCCCGATGGCCTCCATCTTGGAATCATAACCAAACGTGAAGATCCTCGGGATGCGTTTATCTCGAATGAATACCAAACCCTTCGTGATTTACCGCAGGGAGCAAGAATAGGAACCAGCAGTCTGCGGCGTAAATCCCAAATTGCAAAAATTCGAGGCGATCTGGTCATTTCGGACCTGCGTGGCAATCTCGATACCCGGCTCAGAAAGTTGGACGAAAAGCAATATGATGCGATTATCCTTGCTGCAGCAGGGCTGAATCGGCTAAAACTTTCTTCCCGTGTAGCCTCCTTTTTGGATCCGACCGAAATGCTTCCCGCAGTCGGTCAAGGTGCGGTCGGGATAGAATTAAGGCAGGCTGATGCTGATCTGTTTGAATCTCTTTCTTTTTTAGCAGATGAAACCACAGCTGTTGCGGTGCGGGCGGAACGCGCCTTCCTTCATCGTCTTGAGGGGGGATGTCAGGTTCCGATTGGCGCTTTTGCCCAACTGAAGGACAAGGAGTTGACCATCACAGGTCTCATTGCTTCCGTTGACGGTGCAAAAATGCTCAAACAGACATTGAATGGGGCCGTAGTTGATGCGGAAAAATTAGGCGTTCAACTCGCCGAAGAACTTCTCGCTAATGGCGGCGGAGAAATCCTGGCCGAGGTTTATGGAAAAAAAATTGACTAATACAGCAAAACTGAACAGAGGCAAGGCCTACCTTGTCGGTGCGGGGCCCGGCGACCCTGGTCTCATTACCGTGCGTGGACTCGAGATTCTTAAAAAAGCGGAAGTCGTCATTTATGACTATCTAGCAGGAGAAAAGCTCCTCAAATATGTTCCGGAGAATGCCGAATTTATTTACGCCGGTAAGAAGGGAGGCATCAAACACACACACACACAGGATGAGATCAATGCAATGCTCATCGACCGGGTGAAAAGAGGAAAAAAGGTTGTTCGCCTCAAGGGAGGGGATCCCTTCATATTCGGCAGGGGAGGAGAAGAGCTCGAGGAACTGGTCAAAGCTGGACTTCCCTTTGAAGCAGTACCCGGCGTCACATCGGCATCAGCTGCAGCGACTTTTGCCGGTGTACCCATTACCCATCGACGCTATACATCTTCTGTGGCTTTCATTACCGGACATGAAGATCCCGACAAAGAAAACTCCAATATTGCCTGGGATAAAATTTCTACCGGAGTCGGCACGTTAGTCTTTTATATGGGTATAAAAAATCTTGAATCCATAACAACTAACTTGATGAAACATGGTCGTAATCCAAAAACTCCGGTAGCGGTCGTTCGTTGGGCTTCCCGTCCCAATCAGAAATCAGTGGTCGGTACATTGGATACAATCGCCGAAATAGTCCGAGTAAATGACATTAAGCCTCCTGCCCTGACAATCGTTGGAGATGTGGTTAAACTGCGAGATACGATCAACTGGTACGAGGAGCGTCCCCTTTTTGGTAAACGTATCCTTGTTACCCGGACCAGAGAACAGGCAAGTGACCTCGTCGCTTTGCTCGAAGAAAATGGCGCTAACTGTCTGGAGTTCCCAACGATTTCTATTCTGCCACCTGATTCATGGCAGGAGCTCGATAACGCCCTTGGTAGAATTGGTGACTTTCAGTGGATTGTATTTACCAGTATAAATGCTATTCAGTCCTTTTTTGCCCATCTTCATTTAAAGGGCTTGGATAGCAGGGTATTGGCCAACTGCAAAATTGCCTCTGTTGGGAAGGTAACGGATGACTCTTTGCGATCTTATGGTTTGATTAGTGATCTTGTTCCAGAAAAATTTACCGGTGAAGGCCTGGCGGAAGCCTTTGAAAAACAAGGCGTCACGGGTATGGATATCCTTATTCCAAGGGCTTTGAAAGCAAGAGAAATTCTTCCTGTCCGGTTGAAGAAAGCAGGTGCCAGAGTCACAGTGGTCCCGGTTTATCAAAATAAACGCCCAGAAGGCATACATGACACGCTGCGTGCCAAGCTGGCCAACAAAGATTTGGATATTGTTACTTTTACCAGTTCTTCTACTGTAACCAACTTTATCGATATGATGGATGTGAAGGATAAGAAGGAACTGCAGGAGTTGATGCACGGTGTCAAAATAGCTGCTATCGGTCCGGTTACTGCCAGAACCATTGAAGAAAACGGCCTGAAAGTTGATATTCAACCTGAGAAATATACAATTCCCGACATGGTGGATGCCATAGTGGATTACATGGTTGCGCATGGTGACGGATAAGTAAAGACTTTGCCGCGATAAATTTCTTGTATAGTATTTATATAAAAACCGGGTTGCCTCTATTGTGCCCCGGTTTTTTGCTTCCTGCCCTATCTTCATTCTTTTTTTCTTGAAAATTGTTTTGATAAAGTCTTTGTTTTTATAGTTATTTTAGGAGATAATGGACTAGATGGTGAGTCATTTACCTGTGTGATTTTTTGAGTCGGCTCATGTATGAAATCATCAGCATGAGTTGTTCATTGTTTTCAAATAATAAAAAATAAATTCATAAAAATATGGAAAATCACAAATTACTTCTTCCGACTCATATGAATCAGTACGGTTTTCTGTTCGGGGGACATCTGCTGAAATGGGTGGATGAATACGCATGGATTGCTGCAACACTTGATTATCCTGGTTGTAATTTTGTTACCTTGGCCATGGACAGGGTTGAATTCAAGAAAAGTGTGAAAGAGGGAACAATTCTCACATTCATTATTGAAAAGACTAAAGTTGGCAATACTTCCGTTCAGTATTCCTGTCTTGTTTATCCGGGAAAAAACATCGGGGAAAAAGATTTGATTTTCTCTACACATATTACTTTTGTAAGAATTGACCAGAATGGCAAAAAAAAGTCATTGCCTAAGTGAAAAATTTATGTATTTCAATTTAATCCAGATGATAAAGTTAATTTATCTACCAATCACTTTCTCTGCATATAGGTAAAGGAACAAATTGATACTGTCTGGATAGTTATTGTTTTTGTGTGATAAATGTCAATGAGTTATTTGGAAGCAAATACGATTACTGATCTGTAAATATCTTCGCTAAACGTGATATATTTTGTGACTATGACTTCAGTACCTTTTTCGGTGAAGATCTCTTTTTTGCCAGTGACAAACTGAATATTCGGATGCAACTTTACGGAATTCCATATTAATTAATCATCAGAATTGATTTAATTGGGGCATTAAAAAATGTATGAAGTCGCAGTAGCGTGTCTGGTGCTGACTGCGTTACTCTCCTATTTCAACCACCGCTTCATCGGTTTACCTACCACAATCGGTGTCATGAGTATAGCGCTGCTCCTGTCGCTCGCTCTTGTCGGTTTGAATACTCTGGGAATAAGTGCGCTCCACGACTATGAAGTATCCTTGTTGTCGGCGATTGATTTCTCAAATGTGCTGATGGAAGGGATGCTTTCGTTTCTCCTGTTTGCCGGAGCGTTACATGTTGATCTTGGCAGTCTGAGTGACTACAAATGGCAAATCGGCATCCTTTCAGTTTTGGCTACCCTTGCCTCTACAATGATAATTGGTTTTTCTCTATGGTATCTTTTGCCTATTGTTGATGTAACACTCCCCCTTTCCTATTGCCTGCTTTTTGGCGCCCTGATTTCACCTACTGACCCCGTTGCGGTAATGGGTATTCTTAAATCTGCAGGTGCCCCAAAAAATCTTGAAATTGTCATTATGGGTGAATCTCTGTTCAATGATGGCATCGGTGTTGTTGTATTTTCTTTACTTCTTGGTCTGATCAGTGGTGGTACAATCCCACATTTTAGTGAAGGGATTGCCCTTCTTGCTCATGAAGCTGGAGGCGGTATTATTTTTGGCTTGGCTTTGGGGAGTGTTACTTATTATATGCTCAAAAGCATTGATAACTATCAGGTTGAAGTACTCATTACTCTTGCTTCAGTCATGGGAGGATATGCTCTAGCCGACAGGTTTCATCTTTCTGGTCCACTGGCTATGGTGGTCACTGGGCTTTTCATCGGCAATCGTGGACGTCGTTTTGCGATGTCTGAGAAAACCCGGACGAACCTCGATATGTTTTGGGAACTGCTTGACGAAATACTGAATACTGTTTTGTTTGTACTGATCGGCCTTGAGGTGACATTGATAACATTTTCAATGGGCGTCTTCAAGGCAGTTCAACTTGTTATAGTCGTGACGCTCCTGGCTAGATTGATTACCGTTGGGTTGCCGACAGGATTGTTTCGTAAAACGTTTCGTCTCCCAAAGGGGGCATGGAAAGTTTTGACCTGGGGCGGATTGCGCGGAGGAATATCCGTAGCATTGGCTCTTTCGCTTCCGCCTACGCCCGAGCGAGATCTTCTCCTGGCGCTAACATATTCGGTCGTAATTTTTTCCATTCTTGGGCAAGGTTTGACTATCGGTACTGTAACGCGAAGTACTGTACGACGCGTGCACGAAAAATTTTCTGGTATTTCCGTTTAGTTGTGAAAAAATCACACCAGCAGCCCAAATTATAACCTTATATCTCATAAATCTTTATGAATGTACATTGAAGGAACAGCTCACAATTTAAGAGCCTTTTGCATATTTTTAAGTTTTATGTAAACGAGAACTAGTTAAAATTAAAGGCAATCATTTTACTCGGAGATTCGACTTCATAACATGGCAAATAAAATCCAGGAACTCATTGAAAAAATAAAGAAACTTGAAAACGAGCTTTCCGAAGAAATACAAAAAAAAGAAGCTGAATTTTCCTATAAAATTCAGAGAGAAAAAATTTCTTTTCAGGAAGATATAAAAAAGAAGCATAAGCTGCTTGTTAAGGCTGTTAGCCGTTATTTACAGGATGCTGCACTGTTGAACATACTTACAGCACCGTGTATTTGGGCATGTGTCATTCCAGCATTTTTCATGGATGTCGTCATTACCGTATATCAATCCATCTGTTTTCCTGTCTATGGCATCCCAAAGGTTAAACGTTCGAAATATATTATCATGGATCGGCGTGCCCTGCGTTATCTCAATTTTATTGAAAAGATAAATTGCACCTATTGCGGATACTTTAACGGCCTGATTGCTTATGTGCAGGAAATAGCGGCTCGCACAGAGCAGTATTGGTGCCCTATAAAACATGCTAGACGCGTAGCTTCAATGCACAGCCGTTATAAGAATTTCTTTGAATTTGGGGACGCTGAAAATTTTCGAAAAAATAACGAGAACGTTCGAAGAAATTTTGATGATATCAGTTAATTAGCTATATTTTTGTTGAAAAAAATAAAATTCTATCTTGTCCTCTCCTTGTTATGTTTTTTCTCAACAGATATAGTTCTTAATCAAAAAAAACCGGATAACCCATTTGGGAAACCCGGTTACAAAAATGTTTATTTACTATAAAAACAAATAACTATACGGACACAATTACGCTGCTTGAAGATGAATTTTACGGTAAGAGACCAGATCTTCAATGGTCAAGACGGGCATTGAATGTTGCTCGGCAAAATGTATCACTTGTGGTAAACGTGCCATTGTCCCATCCGTATTAGTTAGCTCACAAAGCACACC
>QKJV01000285.1 GCA_003249165.1 Desulfobulbaceae bacterium
ATTTCCTGTGCAATACGGCACTGATCAATATCCACCTCCATGGCAAGCTTGGCTATTCTTTCCTGGAGAGTCATCTGTTTCTGTAAGGTCAGTTCTGGAATTTTTTCTTCGATCTGCCGCTTGGTTGTATGAAGTAAATCGAGACGGGCGAGCAAATCATTTTTCAGGATAAGTCCCTCACGCTCACGCATATCTCTCGTCAACTCTAGCGACTGGGTCAGCGCCTGTCGGAGAACAGCCCAGACCCCTTCCATGTCTTCAGCTTCTTCCGTGGCAACTATAATATTGGGATAATTTGCTATTAACGCCAGTTCCGCATCTGATGGAGGCAGTCCAAGCTCCGATTTGATGGTAAGCAGGCAGTCACGATACTGGCAGGCAAGCTGCAGGTTGACACCTAATGTTTTGGTTTCTGCCAGATTCGGGGTCTGGGTTATGGTTACCTCGATATGCCCTCTGCTGTAAAAGAGCATTATCTCTTTTTTTATTTTTTCCTCAAGAGCAGCATAGTGTCTTGGCATTTTAATGCGTATGTCGCTGAAACGATGGTTGACCGATTTGATCTCAACAATCCAGCCGATAGAGCCGGAAACCTGTTCTCCTCGACCGAATGCCGTCATACTTACCGGAAATCTCATGATATCAGCTCCAGAAGTTCGCGCGCGGAAGCCGTAGCCGTGCCAATTTTGCCAACCACTATTCCTGCCGCGCAATTGGCAAGTGTGGCGGCCTCGGCAAAGCTCAGACCTGCTGCGAGTCCGAGCGCAAGACTGGCAATCACTGTATCACCGGCTCCCGTCACATCATATATTTCTCTGGCTACAGTTGGAATCGTAAAAATAGGTTTTTCTCTTTCAAGAAGCGCCATCCCCGCTTCTCCTCGGGTAATAAGGACAGCCTTGCTGTCAAGTTTTTTTCGTAGAATCTCGGCTGCCAGGTAGAGCGAGTCTTCATCGCTGATTGTTACACCGGACATCTTTTCCGCCTCGTGATGGTTGGGTGTGATGATGGTTGCTCCTTTAAATAAATCAGCGTGGACAGGTTTTGGGTCAACAATCATCGGGATGTTGTGCCTGATCAACAGAGGGCGGAGATGGTCCAACAAATGGGAGCAGATTACGCCCTTATTGTAGTCAGAGATGATAACGGCGTTAAAAGAGGCAATATTATCATCTAGAAAAACACAGAGGGAATCGAGGGCGTCAGCAGGAAGTGGCCCTGATTTTTCCCGGTCAAAACGGACAACCTGTTGACCTTGGGCTACAATCCGTGTTTTTTTAGTCGTCGGACGATCAATAGTTTTAATAACCCCGGATGTTGGTGAATTCATTTCCTCAAGCAAATGTATCAGATGATCTCCCATCAGATCTTTTCCGATAACACCGCAGAGTGTTGCATTTGCCCCAAGAGCATAGAGATTGTGCAGGACATTTGCCGAACCGCCGAGGAGAAGACTTTCTTTTGTCACATTGACAACAGGGACCGGTGCCTCAGGAGAGATTCGTGAAACGGTTCCCCAGATAAAATGATCAACAATAATATCACCAATGACCAAGACATTGACTGTTGAAAATTTTTTTATGGCTTGCTGGAGATTGGTCTGGTTTATTTTTTCAAGCATTATCTACCTGTTTCTTATGGAAATTTTTTAACCGCCGGGTGTTATTTCCACGAATATGTTTTTTCGTCAGTAATTATAAGGGTCTTTCTGCCGCCATAATCATAGTGCAGAATTTGTCGGCAAGATCTGTCAATTCGGCGGTAGAAAGCGAGGTGCTGTCCGTAATACGATAGGTTTGAGTTGAGCCGTATTTATCAAGCGGCCGCCATCGGTCAAAAAAACGGTCATTTGGGGCACCAGCGAAGCAGATGACAGAAGGGGTACCTCTGGCTGTGGCCAGATGCTGGCAACAGGAATCATATCCAAAAAAAACATCCGCCTGATCAATCAAAGCGGAAAGCATACCAATACCACCTTGGACACAGATCAACCCGTGATGAAAAGGAATATGGGTATTTGTGAGATTTTTTTCCGAGACTGCTGCTGTCAGGATTTTTTTTGTCTGTACAATTTTCATGAGTTCCCTGGCCCGGTCACGTTCATCAGGATGGCAACCACTGTCAAGCACCACAACTACCTTATCATTTTTCAGTAGACATGTGAGTAAATTTTCCTCAAACGGGTCTGGAAGCCGTTTTCTGTAATCATTGCCGACGCCTAAATTTATAACGATTTTTTTGAAATCTTCCGGAAATGAAGAAAAAAATTGCTTAATATTATTCTGATGAACCGGGCGGATGGATATTTGCGGCAGGATGTTTATTTGTTCGTCAAGAACCTCATTTAACCACCTGTTTGTCAGTTGGCTTAATCGACTTGCCGTATTATCCTGGTCGATGCGTGAGGGGAAATGTCGTGTCTGGCTGTCGGGTAGAAGTGGGAGCAGGGAAAGTTGACTGAGCCTGCTGTCCGGATCGAATAAGAATGTCAACCCGTCGTGTGTTCCCGCATATTCTGTTTTCAGTTGATGATGCAGGTTCGTGTAGCTGGTGAGACGGCCAACTAACCCCCCATCACGCTGGTAATGAAATTTAGTCCAGTGAACGCGGGGAAGTCCGTAAAATATTTCCGGCAGATGCGCCGGTCCATAGACAATAATGTCAGCCTGAGGAAAAGAACGGGAAAGCCGATGAACCATAATTGAGGTAATAGCTACATCCGCTCCGACTGTAACTCGGGAAAGAATAATGACTTTTCGAATTTTTTCTTTTTTCTCCTCACTGATACAGATATTTTGATGAATTGTCTCATATCGTTCAAGTAGGAGTTTTTGCTTTGAATAGCCCAATTGGTTAAGCAGTAACTCAAGGTTATTTCCTTCTTTTTTCTTTCGGATGAAATCAATCATCCGTAACAGCACAAGATTGCAAAGCCTAACCCCGATGGTAGTGAAATCATCACAAAGCGGTTCAACGATATTTTTATAGAGGGCGTTTACTGCTGCTTTGCGTGCAGATGCATTGCAAGCATAAAGGGCCATTTCGCAGAGAATATCGATGATTCTGAAATCGGCGTCATCGCCGTTTCCGGGAGTAAGCCTCTGCATAAAGTCCTTGCTGATTTCTTCGGCAAAATGGTCCGGAGAAATATCGGCTTGCTCTGTCTGCAATAGCTGCAATGTATGGTTTATGATTTCAAAATCCATTCCAGTCATTTAATCGGTAAAATTATGTTTAACCAACCAATATAGACTTATAGAACAAAGCAGGCAATTTAATTCTTTAAACAGCAGGTGAGGACGTAAGAAATTTCCAACGTTTTGGGAAAAAAGCAGCGGAAGGACTGGCAGAGTGTTACGGATAATGAGGAGATATAGAGAGGCTGCCTCACCCTACCGAAGTAGCCATATAGTCAATCGGTAACAGGAAATATCCTTCCGAAACAATAAATGGAAGAATGGTGCCCAATAGGAACATTGTAATAAATTTATATTTATCTCCTGCAGTTACAGAGTTGTGCAAACTAAATGATGCTCCAAGAGAGCATGAAGGAAAACAGATACGGATACGATTGTTTTTTCGTAAGTTATTTGTCCCGAAATATTTTTATTTTGGCCGTTGGAACTGGTCAAAACGCAGGTGGAATTGACGAACCTGTGCTAATGTCTCGTTATTTAAGCAGTTTTTTTGTTTCTTTTGTTTGATTGATAAACATTAATGACGCCATCTCCCTTTAAATTGAACGGCAGGTGTTTTTTGTGTTAATGTTTGTCCGCTTGTAAGGATTCCAGCACCTGAAACAAAAGTTGCCTGTTGAAATCTCTGTGAATAATGGAAGATAATTAAGGGAAATGTTATGCATGAAATAAGTATTGTTATTGACAGCTATGCCTTAAATTTTGAAACTGCAAGAAAAATTGCGTTGGCTGTTGCCGGTCAGGAAGAAGAAGAACCGATGGTTATTGCGTGGAATGACAGAAATAAAGATAAACATTCTCCCAGTTGTCTGCAATGCGAAATCAAAGGTGCGCCTGGGTGGGAAATATATGGCAGGAACCATGGAAGCAGACTCAGGATAAGCTTTAATGGTGGGGAATATGTTTTTTTCTGCAGTTAATGTCTTGTTATGGAAAATTTTTTATGACCATTTGACGTGGAGTTGGACGTGAGGGGAGGGTAAGGCTGATTATCCTGAAAATGAAACAAAAAGGGAAAAGGACATATTTTCCGTTTTGAAATGAGACAGACTTAGTGCTTATTCGTAAATAAAAGTGGTTTTTTGTTTCCCGTTCAGCTATACTTTCCCATCTGATAAACCTTTCAGTGGGGGTGATTATGGCGCGTATTCAGGCATGGGAAGTCTCCGATTCTTTCTGGGAAAAGGTTGAACCGTT
>QKJV01000033.1 GCA_003249165.1 Desulfobulbaceae bacterium
GGTGATCTTAAAGCGCTTTCCCGTTGTATATCCGGCCTGAATATTGTCCCGGTTTACGGCGGTGCCAGCATAGAAAATCAGATCCGCGAACTGCGAGGTGGTGCTCAGATTGTCGTCGCCACACCGGGACGGCTGAATGATCTCATTCGACGCGGCGCTGTCGATATCTCTGATATAAGACGCGTTGTGCTGGACGAAGCAGACGAAATGCTGCAGATGGGTTTTCAGGATGAGCTAAATAGCATTTTGGCCAACACACCCGCGGCAAAAAATACTCTGCTTTTCTCCGCAACCATGCCTGAAGGAGTTGCGGAAATTGCGCGCAGTTATATGGACGATCCTGTTAAAATCACCATAGGGCAACAAAATGCAGGTGCAGAGAACATCCGCCATATCTACTATATGGTCCAGGCCCGGGAGAGATTTCCAGCACTACGCAGAATAGTTGATATGACCCCGGAAATCTATGCGATTATTTTTTGCCGTACACGACAGGAAACCAAGGAAATAGCGGAGCAACTTATAGAAAATGGCTACAGTGCCGATGCTCTGCATGGTGACCTTTCCCAGGCGCAGCGCGATCAGGTTATGCATAAATTCAGGGCGCGGAATCTCCGCCTTCTAGTTGCAACAGACGTCGCGGCACGTGGTCTGGATGTCAACGATCTCACCCATGTCATTAACTATAATCTTCCGGATGAAACAGCCAATTACACCCATCGCAGTGGGCGAACGGGTCGGGCGGGCAAAACCGGTACATCAGTAGCCATTATCCATTTACGAGAAAGACACAAGATCCGTGACATCGAAAGAATCATTCAGCAATCTTTCGAAGAAGGCCGAATCCCCAGTGGCAATGAAATATGCCGCAGTCAGCTCTTTCACCTGGCCCACAGCGTCAAAAACGTTGATGTAGCCGAACAGCTTCAGCCTTTTTTTGCATCCGTTGCCCAGGAACTGGCAGAGCTTGATCGAGATGAACTGATTAAACGATTTTTTTCGATTGAATTTAACAGATTATTAAAAACTTATCAAAATGCTCCTGACTTAAATTTGCCGGTAAAAGGGAAAAAAACGGAAGGTCAACAAAACAAGGCAGGGAAAAAACGTCACCACTCAGTTGATGTTCATTTTACCCGCTTCCTTATCAATGTCGGCAAAAAAGACGGTGTCCATCCGTCCCGGCTTATAGGCCATATCAATGAAAATGCAACCCTTCCAAGGATAAGAATAGGCAAAATAGAGGTAATGAACTATTCGTCGATCCTGGAGGCGGAAAGCAAATTCGCTCATCATGTGATCAATGCCTTTGCTCATCTGATGATTAACGGCAAAAAAGTTGCGGTACAGATCGCCGACCGGGTTACTCACGATGCACAACAGGGCGGGCATTCCTCTACAAAGGAGAAATCTGGCTCAGATTTTGGTACATTACGCCGTAATCAGAAAGAAAGAAAACCCGTTAGAAGAAAAAAGAAATGGCAGGTGCAGGAAAATTCTCACCGTCTATAACCGCAGAAAGATGGAGATTAATCAACCTCAACCAGGAATTATCGGGTATTCGAAAAAACGGAACACTTCCCATTATCGCAACAAAGATTTTTCTGGGCTCTGACACTATTCATTTTAATAAAGTCTTTTAACTGATGCCTTTGGATATCGGTCAATTACAGGAACCGCAAATGACATTTACGCCTCAACACGTTAAGAACGTGATGCCCTTTTGTAATTCCCGTATTGATAATTTTAACATTTAAATTTTCCAGACAGATGTTATCATTTAAACAACGTATAGTGGCCGGGTCTTTTTCATCAGGTTCGAAATTTTCATTAATACATGCACAATAAAACCGCCGAGACTGATATTTTCAATCTTCCCTACATGTTGTGCATGTATGATGAAATGAACACAACCAATTACAAATCTCGGATTTTTTCTTCTTTCTCTCATGACTTGCCTAAGGTGTTTGCTGTTCTCAAATAGCAATTATGACTGTTTTATCAAAAACAAAATGAGGCAAACTGCCACATATTAATGTTTTTTTTGTCAGAAAAAGTTCTCTCTTCTCCCTACCCCTCAACACCATTGGCCACGATAATTTTCCGAAAGTATGTCCACTGCTTGATGGTCCGCCCATCATGAGCGGCCATCAGCTAAAAATAATTGCCTCCACCTTGATATCATCAATCCCTTTCATTCAACAATGGAGTTGAATTATTCGGTGAATGTGTCACATTGCTCTTCTATCTTGCAAAGAGGAGCAACTGCCAATGTTTGTTGAAATAATTCAATATTCCCGGTGTTTTTCCACTTTTATCGACGATAAAATTCGTTATGCTTAAAAAATTTTCTATCCACCTCGGTTCCCTCAGTTTACGGCAATTGCCCCTATTTGTCTTCATGCTGCTCGTGGCCGCTTACCCGACACACGCAGGAACTATAACGGAACGAACTGTCGAAGTTTTGAGCAAGGTTCCAGGTATTACTGAGGAAGATCTTAATAACAGTAAAAAAATTATTGAAAAACTTGATTATACAAACATGAGGGTTTTTCGAGTTTTGTGTGCCCGTCCGGATATGACAGCCGCCGAGGCAATCAGGCTCCTGCCTTCCTTAATCGGTGAGCCGATCGATTATGAACATCTAATTCTTTTTGAACAGTATTGTCTGCTCGGTGGCGTGGATCTCCCAAAAGCACAAAAAGCCCTCAAAGAAATAAAAGTGCTTGATTACATTTCTGTCTGGGCTGGTGTGAGCCTGTGCCGCAACCTATCTCTTACACCCGAAAGGACTTTGTCAGCAATTTTGCAACTGAAAGAAATGAAAGAGCCTGCTCGTTGGGCAGCAAAAGCTTTCTTCGAAATAAACGGTCAAACAGATGACAGCGTGTCACAATGTTTACATCTTATCAAAACGCTATCACGCGAGCATTGCCGGGCGGTGGAAACAAATTGTAAGATTGCTTCTCTTTCTGTTAGCCAAGCTCTGGAAAACATCCGGGCCATCAGCTTGATAAGTCGGGATAATATGCCAACGGTTAAGGCTTTGCTGGCGTTGCCGGAGATGACGGGAACAGACGCATACATCTGGCTTACGGGGTACTTCACCCAATCTGAGTCTAACCACGAATTGCAATACAACTCGCTTTCTCCCGGGAAAAAAAGTGTCCTCTTGCAAGCTTATCTGGACGCTTCTGAAAGTGTCGTCCTGACCATCAACAATTTTCACTCAATTACGAATCAGGAAGGGGACGAAATCCCTGATGCGCGACTTGCCTCTCTCTCATTCCACCAGCTGAATGCCTTCTTCGAGAATTTTCCTCCGGCGACTGTCGCCCGCTTCTATCCCGCATATTCTGATTTTGTCAAAAAAGGAGATAAAAATCTTGCCATCGCCCGCCTGCGTGGGGCAACGGCTTTCGCCCGTAAAGAAACAGCAGCCCGTTTAAGCAGCGCAAATTTATACGCCGTCATAATGCAGGTTTCGATTCTTTACGACAGTTCGTTTCGCCTCATTCTCATCCCTGAACTGGAGAAAAGGATTAACGAAAAATTTAATGGCAAATTGCTGGACTTCATGCAGGAGATTGATCCGGAAAACATTCATGTTGCAAATTTTGTTGCTGCCTTGGCCATGAAAGCCAGGCTGGCCATGTTTCTTCCCTCTGATGGAGACGGGCAAAAGGAAATTATCGATCTGGTAACAGCCTCTGCATTTAAGGATGAAAACAGCTTGGTTCTTTTTGCCGCCACCTTTGAAAAATTGCTCGATGGCATCCTGCCAGCTACACGCGACTATCTTATCGAGCAGATGATTGAGCAAGGCAATGATAGCAGCATATTCGCCGAACAGATCAGAACCATCCTGCAATACTATCTGGAGGGTGAACCAAAAGTATTGGGTGCGAAAAACATGATGCGCATCATGGCAATACTGAAAAAATATAATGCCCCCCCGCTTTCAAACTATGGAATTACACCTTTCACCCAGTGGCTGCAGGATGGTAAATTGAGCAGTCTTTCCGTTTTCCACGCTGATGATGATGGTCGCAGCTCATTTATGTCATTCTGTAATTTTCTGTTAAGCAAAGGATATAACCTCCGGCCGAGCACAAAGTTCAACGCTGTACAACCGGAAAGTGAAGAGACAGAAGAACTAGCGGAACATCTTGTTCAGGTTTCCAGGAGACAAAACGGCAGTATGGAACGTCTTTTCCGCTTGCTGAAAAATGCTCCCCTTGTGGTCGATCTGGTCAAGACGGTTAAAAATGTCCATATTTCACACAGTGTTTGTGTCTTTTACAACGGAGATTCCCAACAAAATCTGCTGGAGCAGTTTCTGAGAAACGGGCATGAAATGTATGCGCCACGCGGTCACAGTTACTGGCTCAAAGATCATATTCTCCATCCCCTGCAAAATCTGATAATATCCCGGAAAATCGACGATGCAGGGTTGATGGCCAAGCACCGTTTTCTCAGCATTGGCGCATGCGGAGGAATACAGATTTACGCAGATCTAACCAAGGCATTTTGCAATAGGCTGGATATGCTGGGCAGTCTGGGGGCGGGAAAAACGGAAATCAACAATTTATACAACTGGTTCCTTTTCGAAACAGTGGCCAAAAATCCGGAAATTGCGACATGGAAGGAAATGGACAGCAGGGCGGCATTTATCTTTCGGCAAGACGCGGATAAAGACTACCAGCTCCCCGGAGAACTACCGGCTATACTCTTTAAAATTCTTGGGGGGAAAAAATGCCATCTGCCCAAAAACGTCGACGGCTCAAATCCTACGTAGAAAACCCGCTGCCGAAACTTCTTAAGTATTTTCACTCCCCATTTTTTAATTATACAGATTTCCCCCCCTCCGCTCATTTCTGGCTGTCTCCGGATAATCAGGTCGGCATACATACCTCTGTGCTTCGACACTTACCTGCGGGGGAAAATGATTTTCTTCAAAAAAATCGTAGCCCTCCTTCAAATTCTGCCAGAAGCTGAACCAATACGATTTGCGATGCCGGAACATGTTTTCCGCCGTCATTCTGAATGGGAAGATATGGACGTCAAAATGCCGCTGCCCATTACGCAATGCCTCCTGGGCAAGAATATAAATTTCCTCTATTCTACTGTCGGTCATGGCAAAACAACCGATCGAAAGGCAATCGCCATGAATCATAAGAGCACTGCCGGTCCGTCCGTGTACTCTATCATACGTGTTTGGATAACCGATATCGAAAGACAGATGAAAACGGCTGTTTGGATTCAACTGACGGTCCCCGACCATATAAAATCCTTCCGGACTCTGGGCATCGCCTTCCCTGAGTTTAGGCCCCAGCTGACCTGATAATTTACATATCCCATAGATTTTAAACAGCCGATACTCGCCAGCCTGCTGCACCCAGAGCTCGAGCTCATGGGTTTCCTTGAAAATCCTGATAAAAATCGGATCGCCGAGTGCAGCATTTATGCGCGCAAGTTGCATTTCAAGCAACGGCGCAACTCTGCGACAAGCGGACTGTGATGTTTCACTCGTTAGAATTCCGGCCTGGGCGGGCAACAAGGGTAAACAGCAAAGAATAAAGAAAGAGAAAATTGATAACAGCCTGATTCGTTTGAGTATGTTCATAATTCGTTCTTACTCCGAGGAAAAAATTACTTACCACCCAATAAGAAAAAGATATCCGCTATAACCAGTTTCCTTTAAATATCACAAAATATGCTGGGGAAACAACTTATTCCGGGGAAAATATTTCTTTTTATTCTTTTTTGACCGTCCCGCAACAACCCCTCCGACAGCCATACAGTGAAGGATATCTGCTTGATTTGTATTCTAGATCTGATTGAGGAATTTCTTACATGTACCTCTTCTTTCATGTTTTTCGATAATTTGCCAAAAAACGTGAAAGAAGAGGTAAAATACAAGACTATTGTATACAATAAATTTTAAAAGGCATAAGCATGAACAATCTGCCGGGATACTTTAGCGAGCAGAAACATTTTAGCATCACTGACAACGGTCGTCAGTAATGTCCTGGCTATTCAACCCGTAGCGATACAGATAATCATTGAGCTTGAGGAGTTGATCAGGCGTTATGCCATCCCACGAACCGTCATTTGCACATTTTGGATACCTTTCTGCAAAAACCCTGTTCCAAGCTGCCGAGGTTTTAGATTCGGCCCAGATAAAAGGTGCGCCTTTGTCGTTGTCGCGGCTATGGCAACGCTTGCAAACTTCCCTGAACACCTTGCCCCCCTCTCCCCAAGGGCTACTGTCCCATTCCAAAGGGCCGGATTCAAGGATGCGGAACGATTTGGTGGTAGCATCATATCTACTCTTCGGACGGGCTTCCGCTTGTGTGAAAAACCCAAAAACAACAGATACGCACAGTACTGCAATCAACATCACTCTCATAATTTGCCCCCTTATGTCAGAATATGCCTCTGCTCGAAAACTCACATATGTACCAACTGGCAGCCTAAGAAACACGATTACTACGGGAAAAGAAAAGATTCGCCTTTTCCCTGGCCTCTTCAACAGAATTACTGGTCTGTATGATTGAGGCAAGCCGGAGACCAAAAGGATAGGTTTCACTGAAGTAATGAGTAAATTCTTTCAGCCGGCCAAGTCTGCGCTCCGGCCGGAATCGGTTCTCAAGCAGATCTATAAAGTTATTATAGATACTCGGTCGGTCAATGTCCAGATCCGGTAGTTTGCAGCCGTACAATTCAACAGCAATTTCATGAAAAAGCCATGGCTTTATCACCGCACCCCGGCCAAGCATCAAACCGTCCGCTCCAGACAGTTCCAGACAACGCCGTGCATCGGCAACCGTGAAAATCCCTCCATTTGCCACGACAGGAATGGACAGTTTTTTTTTGACTTTACCTACCCATTCCCAACGTGGCTTCCGGCAGAAAGGCTCCTTGCGCAACCGAGCATGAACGGTAAGGAGATCAATCCCCTCACCTTCGAGCATTCCGCAGAGATTGAGAAGATGCGCTTCATTTAACTCTTCTCCCAGTCTTATTTTAGCGGTAAGAGGCAGTGTAGTACATTTTCTGGCTTCAGCCACCAACCGACGCAAATTTTCCGGATCATCCACGAGTTTGCTGCCCCCACCGAAACAGCGAACCTTTGGTGCAGGGCACCCCATATTCAGGTCGATGGCATCGCCGCCCAACTGTTCCACCCGGGCAATTGCTGGCGCAAGGTGTTTTTTTTCAGCAACAAGCAACTGGTAGGAAAGAGGGTGTTCCTCCTCTGTACTAAACAAAAAAGGTGAACAACTTATTTGTTCCATAGGCAATCTTCTGGCAGAAAGCATTTCCGTCGACAGCAGTCCAACGCCTCCGAGTTGCAGCAACAGGGCTCTAAAGGCTGAATGGGTGACACCGGCCATGGGCGCCAGCAACAGTGGAGGATCAACATACAAATTACGGATAATCAGCATCAAACAGTCTCATTATGTCTTGGCCGTATAAAAACAACAGCTAACACGCCGAAAAATTATGGCATATAATCGATCTTTTTTCCTAATCGTTACTTGAGATACCATAGCCGGTTTCAGTATTTTGTTCATCTCTGAATAAATCATATTTTAGTTACGGAAAATTTTTATGATGTTCATGAGGCATTTTCATCAGTAACAGATTATGCTGCAAAATTATCCTGCGGTAAAATCAGACCCGACAGCAATTATGAAAATGCATTTGCAAAGAAAAACCGCCATACAGATTAAAGCGAAAGATGCCGGTCGTCTACTGCTCGATTTCCTCTCCGCTCGCTTCACCTATCGCACGCCGAATGAGTGGCGACAGGAAATCAAAGACGAACGTTTCTTATTAAATAATCAAGTCCCCGGTTGCCGATCCATTCTGACCCAGGGAGATATACTGGAGTATCTGCTGCCCGAACTGCAGGAACCACCAATCAATTGCAACATAGATTTCCTGTACGAAGATGAGGACATTCTTGTCATAGATAAACCCGCTCACCTGCCCTGCCATCCCGGGGGACGCTTCTTCCGTCATACTCTTTGGGCTCTGTTACAGGAAAAATACGGGATAAGAAATCCTCTGTTCATCAATCGACTTGATCGGGAAACATCAGGAATTGTGTTAATTGCCAAAAACAAACAATCTGCCCGCTTTTGTTCCCAGCTGTTTGCAAAGCATCAGGTTCGTAAAGATTATCAGGTTCTCGTTGAGGGCAATATTTCCTTTACGGAGTTACGAGCTGACGGCTTTCTCACTCCTGATCCAACCAGCCTTATCCGCAAAAAACTTCGCTTCTTCCCAGTTGATGCTCTATCAATCCCGGACGGAGCAATCACATGCGATACACTGTTTCGCTTGCAAGATTGTGGTGCCGAAATTACTCTCCTTTCTGCCCAACTCCTTACCGGACGCACCCATCAGATTCGCGCAACCCTTTCCAGTCTTGGCTTACCGGTTGTTGGTGACAAACTGTACGGTCTGGATGAAACCCTCTTTCTGCGTTTCCTGCAGGGATGTCTAACCCCGCAAGACCACAAACTTTTGCGGCTCGATCGCCAAGCCCTCCATGCTTCAAGACTGCAGATGCGCCATCCGCGGAAAAACGTACAGCTTCTTTTCACAGCTCCTTTACCAAAAGCATTCCGGCTGCTGCTTGCCTGAAAAAAGCCCCCTGGAAATCACCAAACAGCCTCATGGCCTGACGCAATCAACGCCGACAGGGGGAGGTTGTTATCTATCTAATCTTCAATATTCGATTTTTCCTTAAAATTGCTTCGTAAATGGTAGGCAAACAACTTTTTCATTTGCAGTGACCAGCAATAGTTTGTCAATCAGGCTATCATCCGCTTCTATAAAAAAAGACCTTCTGGGGCCAGATCATTTATATCTACGATATCGGCTTAATGCTATTTTTTTGAAATTTCTTGCGGCTATGTTTCCTCCGATTAAAATTTTCCGTTTCATACTGCCACTTAGAGAAAAAATATTTTGCAGATAAAAAATATTTTTTTGAATGGTCAGACGGTAAATTTAAGAGTTTCAAAATACCAACGGCATGAAATGTGGTAATTTATCAATATCTCCTGCGCTCAATACTCTTTCCATTTAAATGCGCTGACATCCTGGTAGATTCAACACGAATGAATTGCTCTTGCATTTGCCTTATTTTTTCTCTATAAATAAGAACTTACCTAATTCCTCCGATAGCAGGTCCTCTTCCATCGGCGAGACCTGCGGGGTCTGGAACACATGCCGATCGGACTGCGAGAATCTGTTATGACAGATCGTACCCACTCTCCCTCCCCTACTCATTTACGTGGTGTCAATCTTGGCGGCTGGTTGTTATTGGAAAAATGGATGAAGCCAAGTCTTTTTGCCGGACTTGCCGCCGGTGACGAAACAAGCTGGTGTGTTGAATTGGGCAAGCAAGCCCCAAAAATACTACGCTCCCACTGGGAAAATTTCATCACTCGCGATGATTTCGCTTGGCTAGCAGATGTCGGTATCAATACAGTGCGCATCCCCTTCGGTCACTGGATCCTGGGTCCTCCTTACCCATATCACAACGAATACGGCACAAATCCTCATCCTTTTGTCGAAGGTGGCATCGATGTGCTTGACCAGGCTTTCTCCTGGGCGGAAAAGTTCGGCATCCACATCATTCTTGATCTCCATGCAGCACCAGGCTGCCAGAACGGTTTTGATAACGGCGGAATCAGGAATGTCTGCGAATGGCATACACGAGAGGAATATATAACCTTCTCGGTCGAGCTTCTCGGCCGGCTTGCCAAACGTTACCGATCCGAACCAGCTCTATATGGGATTCAACTCCTCAACGAACCACGTTGGGATATTCCTACGTCAATACTGCAGTCATATTACCTACGCGCCTATGATGCAATCCGCGCCCATTGTCCACCGGAACGGGTCGCTGTCATTTTCCACGATGGCTTCCGCACCCACCGAGAGTACCTGGGATTCATGCAGGAACCTCAACATCAGAACGTTATCTTCGACATACACCGCTATCAGTGTTTTGAACCTTCGGATATCGAGATGGACATACATGGCCACCTGCACAAAGCAGGCGATCTGTGGCGTCAGGCGGCTACAGATATCCATGAGGAGTTAAAGCTCCCCACAATCATTGGAGAATGGAGCCTGGGGCTTAATATTGAGGTTGTCAATCTCTGGGCGGAGAACTCAGTCGACAATGCCTTACGACGCCTGGATCAATTCCAGACAGATGTCGCCTACAGAGCTTACGGAGCTGCTCAACTTCTCAGTTTCGAGCACTTCCGGGGATGGTTTTTCTGGAGTTACCGGACCGAAACGACGCCAGAATGGTGTTTTCGTGAAAGTGTCGAGCGAGGATGGCTGCCGCGTAACTACCGTTGATGACTTTCGTTCTTTTCACTTTACTCGGTGGATAGTTTTGTTGTTGGGCGGACCTTGCTCAATACGAGTGTCTGGTTATGCAGATGGCTGAGGCCGGGATGGAAACTGATGTTTAACAGGGTTGTATTGGGCAATTCATGCCGCAGCATCTCCAGTATTAATTGTTCGCCTTTTACATCGAAAGCATCGGTAGCTTCCTCCATGAAAACCAACGCTGGCCGCAAAAGCAACACTCGGGCAAAACCGAGTCGCTGCTGGGCGCGCAGCGTCAGCACCTCATCCCATTTGGTCCGTTCATCCAAACGTGGTGCAAGCCAGGCCACTCCGGCACATTCAAGTGACCGACGGACGGCTAAGTTCGGAAAATTTTCCGGGGCATGAGGGTAGCAAAGCACTTCCCGAAGACTTCCTTCAGGCAAAAAGGGGCGTTGGGTAACAAACAGCAAACCGCCGCCATCTGCCGGCAGGCGAACGCGCCCACTGCCCCATGGCCAGAGCCCACCAATCACCTTAAACAAGCTTCCGGTCACTTCTGCATCTCCCGTGATCAGCACTCTTTCTCCTCGACGTATATCGAGATTAAAGTGTTCAAGCAGACTCTCCCCCGATGGATCGACAATGCAAAGGTCCTCAATTACCAGACGGCTGCGTTCAGACTGCTCAACGATGATGCGCGAACCACCTGCAGATTGGGCCTCGGCATGTAACTGCTGTACGGCCTCGTAAAGGGACAGCACACGATCCGCCGAGGCACGACACCGGGCGATTTCGCCAATATTATCCACCGGCCATGAAAGGGCGGACGTCAGTTTCTGAAAGGCCTGGGCGGCCTGCATCAATACCCCCAGTGTCATCGCTCCTTTGATATACTGAGGCGCAGCGACCAGGATTGGAAACACCGGCAGTAAAGTTCCATAACCTGTACCGAATGCCACCAACCCCATAAACGCGAGGGACTGCCGGTTCCACTGTCGCACCACCTGGCTGAAACGCACTGAAGATCTGGCTCGTTCCAGAGGTTCACCACGCAGAAGAGCAATCTCTTCAGCGCTCTCCCGCACCTGGGACAACCCGAAACGAAAGGTTGCTTCTGCAGTCTGCAGAGCATTTGTCGCACGTACCAGGGGCCGCCCGATCATCCAACCAACAAGACTGCCCAATGCTGCATAAATAAATGCCAGCGGCACCATAAAACCTCGCATATGGACAGTTGTCCCCGGAACGGACATTACGCCAGAAACCGACCAGAGGATATTGATGAAAAGAAACAAACTCATCAGCGAATAAACCAGTGTATGCCCCAGAGCCACTGCGCTTTCTGTAAAAATGCGGATGTCTTCGGCAATACGCTGGTCTGGATTATCATGTTCACCGGGAGTAAAGGACAGTCGATAGTGGCAACCACCTTCCATCCAGCTGTTTATCAAAAAATTGGTTAACCAGGCCCGCCAATCGAGTTGCAGCCAGCGTTTGACGATTAAATGCGCTCCGGTGACCAGAATCGATATAATAAAAATAAGTGAAAAAACGCCGATCTGTATAAGCACGCCCCGGACGGAGCGCTGTTCAAGTACATCAAACAATGCTCTTTGCCAGTAGTTACTCCATACGGAGATAGCAACCTGTCCCATGGTAAGCAAAAACAGCAGCAGTGTCGCACTGCGGGCTTTTGTACACCGTTCACAGTTCCAGTAAGGACCGACAAGGAGCAGAATTTGTCGTAAAAAACTTTTCCGCGAAACGGTTACTCTGCCGAAAGAGGAGGCCGGCGCCGGATCAGACTGCGCATCATTCATAAAGGCAATTACAATTCATTGCAGTGGCATTATGAGCTGAAAAAAATATTTTATGCTTTCAGAAATAGAAGAGATACACCAAGAAAGTAAAAATAACCCTACTGGAAGTAATAAAAATTTTCAATGAGATACAGCAACCCCAAAAAGCTTTATGCAATCACTGAATTCTAATACCGAATTATACATGTTTCCTCTGTTTCGTTGTTATAGCCATATAACAAAAAAGCCTTAACTCAAATAATAAGGCCTGGCAATTCAGCTTGCTATCTCTTATAAAAGCTGGCGCGCCCGACAGGATTCAAACCTGTGACCTACGGATTCGAAGTCCGTAATCTTATTTGTTTTACAATTATCAACCCAAAAGCCGCAGGTTACAACGAGGGAAAATATGGCTAATATCAGGGGGGTACATAAAAAAATGGCCAGGCATTTATCCCTGCAAATCAGGAAGCGGGGGATATTTCTTACTACATCGTTTATAAAATTGACGGGAAAAGGATCACAAGGAATAGCTCTGCAAGTTGCCGCTGGACTTCGAACCAGGAAGTTAAAAAATATACGCCATGGGAAGACAGTCAAAACAGACCGGTGAAAAAAGTTAATTACTTTATTTTAGCACCGCAAGCTTTGGATAATTTCGTACATAAGGTTAGATATTTCTGTCACAATGCTTAAGAGTTTTCTGGACATCGTGACCACGACGGCTTCAGACTGTGGCAAGCCAAATCACGTAGCAAAGAAGCAGCAACTGGAAAACTGGAGCCCATGACATGAAAGGTGGTTACATTTCCTACAGATGATGACTTCATGATCGTTCATTTTTATCAGTTATTCTCTTTCAAATGAGATCATACGCTGGAAATAAATTTTCTGAGTTGCCTCTCCTGGAAACCTGCAAGCGGATGGAATCGCACGCCGATCCGGTTTCCCCAACAATGCCATTTGATAAGCGGAAACTTCTGCAACGATTCCTTTACAATGATTGAGGCGGTTATCTTTTCCAGAAAGATGTTTTCATCAATAATCAAGATGTCCATTTGAACCTGATTTCCAACGGCAAGATGACAGTCGGCGTCAACCATAAAAGAAAGGCCGTGCTCATTAATGTCGATAATGTTGCCGATTTTAATCGGTTCATCAAGGCTCGTCAGAGCGACAACCCCTGATTCCACATTTTTCCTCCTGCTTTGTCGTCTTTCAGTAATAATTCCTGAAGGAATCCTTTTTATCCTATTTCCCAAGTCAATCGCCTTATTTTTCATCAATAAGTCCCCTTAGAAGGATTTTCTCAAAGCAGGAGAAATCTTTAAATCGGGCCCCGCAGCGTATCATTGTACTGGCTGTTTCCGCGATGGAAATGATTTCAATGGGGCAGATCCCGAATTAAACAGTTCAAGTTCTCTGAAAAGATATCAATTCGTTCCCAATGTTTTTCCTGGTGCGGCTTTCTTCTGCAAAGAAGGCCACTACCATCCCCATTCAGGTCCCTTATCAGTGCAGGAGTGATAGCGGAAGATGGATAGAGATAGGCTCAGCTCATTTTTTTGGCCGGGTCCCGTCCACTTTGCCGCCTATCGGCGGAGACAGCAACGATTGAGCACTCTTCCGAACTCGTCAGACAGCCGGCTGGCCGTTTTCTTTCAGCTTCAGATCGCATCATGGTCATGGTTCAGACCCTCACGATACAGAGAAGAAAGCAGAAGGGACCCCATCAATCGAATATTCATCGTGCTGTCGCCAGTCCACTGCCGGGTCGACAGTCTCGTCGGCTTATTGCTGTCCTTTATGCCTATCCAGCAATAACGATTAGCATTGTCACTATTGCTGTTATGAGTTATCAACATGAAATCAGTGTCAGTAGATTGTTGAGAAAAGTGTGAAGCCGCTTTCATCCATATCATAGAGGGAATTGCCAACCAGGATTATGCTGGTTGACCCCTGTTTCATTTCAATATCTCAAAAAAGGTCTTTTCCCGTCGATTCTACAGTATATTTTTAATATCTTACCAATTATTAGGAGTAGATCAATTGAATAAGAATTAGTATATAATAGGTATACAATTTACCCACTAAATATCTTTTCAGACAGGTTGACTAATTCAGAAACATTGTAATGTCCGGATGACCGCAGAAACTTTTATTAAGGAAGGTAACAGTCGCTTTCTCACCCTCCGGTAGATTCAACGATTCTCCAGTTAAACAGAGAAGGCCTCCTATGCCAGGCAAGAAGCCATTACACGACAAATATGCCGACCTTCGAAAGAAAGCGCAGTTACTGCTGAAAAAGCAGAACAAACCCGTTTCGAGTCTTAAGGATGAGGAGCTGGCCGATCTGATCCAGGAGTTTAATACCTATCAGATTGAGCTGGAGCTCCAGAATGAGGAACTCCGTCAGGCCCAGATCGAACTGGAAAACTCCCGCAGGAAATATCAGGAGCTCTATGATTTCGCGCCAACTGGTTATATAACGCTGAACTGCAAAGGTTTGATAACCGAAGCCAATCTTACCGCGTCGGCCATATTGGGCATGGAAAGACGGCGGCTGCTTCACCAGCGGCTCTCTGCCTTTGTCAAGCCGGAAGACCAGAACATCTTCTATCACCACCGCAGGAAACTTCTTGAGTCGACGGGAACAGAAATTTGTCAATTGCGCATATGTTCTAGTACCGGTGCTGTCATGCACGTGCAGATGCAGAGCACCTTCTGCAAGGAAAATGATACTGATGACGGATGTATCCGGATTGTACTCGCCGACATCTCAGCTCTCTGGGAAATTGAAAACAGGCTCAAGGCCAGCGAACACAAATTCCGCACGGTAGCTGAATTCACCCACGACTGGGAGTACTGGATCGGCCCTCACGGGAAAATGAAATACACTTCACCCTCCTGCGAACGTATCACTGGTTATACGGTGCAGGAATTCATGGAAAACCCGAAGTTGATCCTCGCCATCACCCATAAGGATGACTTACAGCTGTTGAAAAATCATCTTGATAATAAATTAAGCAGCCGCCTGGTACAAAATCTCGATTATCGGATAATCACCAAGAACGGCAGGACGATTTGGGTATCTCACGTCTGCCAGCCTGTCTATGACGAAGCCGGTATGCCCTGCGGCAGCAGAGCAAGCATCCGCGATATTACCAACCGCAAAAAATTGGAAACCAGTCTGCGCGACTCCCAAACAGTCATGCGCATGGCGCTTGATGCCTCGACTGATGGGATGTGGGAGAGAAACCTTGTCACCGGTGATTTTTATTACGAAGAAAAATGGTACAAAAGCCTGGGCTACACCAAAACGGACACCCTCAGAGATAAATTAACCTGGATACAACTCATACATCCTGAAGACCGGGAGACTGCCCTGCTGGCAATGGAGAAACATATTGCCGGCAAGACAAAGATTTACAGTGCGGAATTCCGGATGCGCAATAAGCAGGGGGGCTGGCAGTGGTTCCTGTCGCGCGGCAAGATTATTGAATACGATACTGCCGGCAAGCCATCGCGAATCGTGGGGACCTATAAGGATATTACTGTCCGCAAGCATTTTGAAATCGCCTTGCAGAAATCCACGCAGCAGCTTGAATCAAAAGTCAGGAACCGGACCATTGAGCTTGAACAAGCAAATATCGCCCTCAAGGTACTGCTCAAGCAAAGATCCGAAGACAAGACAAGCATGGAACAGCATATAATGCAGACCCTTTCCACCCATGTTTTTCCTTATTTCGAACAGTTAAAAAGGAGCAAACTTGACACGACGCAACAGAATATAGTCGTCATACTCGAAACCACCCTCCGGGAAATAATCTCCTCTTTCGACAGCCGTTTCGCTTTACAGTTCATAAAACTTACCCCGGCGGAAAACAAGGTTGCTCATCTTGTGAGTCTAGGAAGACAAACAAAAGAAATCGCGGAACTCATGAATCTTTCACCGGGTACGATTAGTGTA
>QKJV01000019.1 GCA_003249165.1 Desulfobulbaceae bacterium
ATCAGGCACATAATAACTGACCAGATATCTGGCAGCATAACCGGCGGCGATGACACTGATCGCGTCAAACATCATCCGGAAGGTATTTAATATGTAAACCTGTTGTTGGAACATGGGAAATCGGGCAAGCGTAAAATTTTTAGTCTGGAATATAGGTCGGGAGAAGAGGCCATAACCCGTCTGTGATAAACCCTGTCAGTATTTTTTTGGCTTCAGTAAGATTCTGACCGGGTGGAACCGTCATTTCGACACGGACCAGTGCCCCATCCGTCCGGCGATATCGGAAGGCATCCCACATAAGATATAACTTGTTTTTAAAAGGACTTGTTATCACACGGCCCCTTTCATAAAAAAAATAGGCCGCCAGCATTTGGGTTTCATCTTTTTTCAAATGCAGTAAACCAATATCAATATCTTTTCCTGAAGGCACCGCTATTTTCAGCATCGAAGACCTGACCAGTTCAAATCCACCACCGAGGAGACATGACTGTGGAGCATGCGCAGTATGGCGGGTTTCCTGATACTGATAATAGGGAATTAGAAGATAAATTGTATTGGGCAAATCTTTTTTTACGAAGGTGGCGTTTATGTAATCATCGGCCCAGAGAGAATCAAGAATTTCCTGGGAGAGGTAGTTGCGGTTCCCATGCCAGCCCTTAATTTGCATTGGGAAAGATGCAAACGTCGTACGCGAAGGAATAATGAGTGTGCTGGTGAGATTGTGTAACGCCCAGCCGCTGCCGCCAAAAAGAACGACATACAGGAAAGTTATAGAGAGTGCGGCACGAAAATTCGGAGATGGACAGCCCTTGTCCGCCAATTTTGCAGTTTGACGGGGCGTTCCGATTTTCTGCAGCAACACGGCACAACAGAACAGAACGGCTCCAGCAGCTAAAAAGGCGATTACTCCCTGAACTTCATGGTAGATCCCGTCATTAAACTGCTCGAAACCGTTTATAGTAAATACTCCTCCGATATAAATACGTAATGCGTTAGTGAATATCGACAAGGGGTAAACCAGGACCAGCAGAAAAATTTTTCGCCAGAGACCGGTGGTGCTGAAATGGCCGATCAGCAAGGCGATCAGAACCATTGAAACGATATAGCGGAGGCCGCTGCAGGCATCGACAACCTGCATTTTATTTGTGCCCAGATCAAGAATGTTGCCTGTCTGGAGAACGGATATGCCTGTCAATCGCATCATTTCGACTGAAAGTGTACTGGCCGCCATTTTCATTTTGAAAGTGAGAATCTGATTGATATACGGCGGCATTGGCACGATGAACAGCAGGATCAGGAGCGGAAAAAAGAGATGGTCAAGGCTGCGACGTACACCATAGAGTGTGAGAACAAGACTGGTAACGCAACCCCAGATGCCAAGATAAACAAGAGTTTCCACAGAACCGAGTTCGCCGATGCAAATAAGCAGTACGGAAAAAAAAGCCGCTACCATTCCCCAACTGTTCCAGCAGAACCGCTTGAAATTGAAAGTTTCTTTTTTCTCCCAGCAGAGATACAGGAAAAGAGGAACGACCAGGAAACAATAGTTATTATCCCCACTGTTCCATCGCATGAGAAGCTTTTCAAGCATTGGCCAGTACCCGAGAATTATACTTGCCAGAGCCAGAAAGGGGAAAAAAAGCAACAGGCGTCTTTGTAAAGAGGTCGTAGTCGACATGTGTACGATCACTTATGTAAAAATGTAAAAAGTGTCATGGGAAAAAAATCATATCAGCGGTCATTTTTTTGATTTCAGATAAAAATTGCTTCGTAAGCTGCAAGTAACTTTGGAATTTCATATTTCCATTGAAGTTCGTGCAAAACACGGTTACGGCCGAATTCACCCATTTTCTTGCGCAGTTCCGCATTGTCAAGCAAAATAAGGATATGAGCAATCAATGATTCCGGGTTGTTTGGTTCGGCATACAAAGATGCTTCCCTGGCCGAAAAACGCCCTTCCGTCATCTCATACTGGACAATAGGCTTACCAAGTGCCATGTATTCCATTATTTTATTCATGGTTGATTTGTCATTCATATCGTTGACAACATCCGGATTTACACAAACATCCGCAGTACTCAGAGCTTCCATAAGTACGTTGTCGGGCACACGCCCTGTAAATGTTACGAAGTCATCAATCTTCATCTCCGCCGCCATGGCTTTAAGGTGCTCCAGCTCCGTTCCTCCGCCGACAAGGACAAACTGAACGTCTTTTCGATTTTTCTTATTCACCAGGAAAGCGATTCCCTGCAGAAGATGATCAAGCCCTTCCTGGGCTCCCATCACACCGACATAGCCGACGAGAAACTTCCGTCCCTTTTTCCATTTTTCATCAGGCGGAACGGGACTTGTTCTCCTCAGGTCTGGCCCGCTTCGTACAATGAAAACCTTATCCGGTGCCATGCCTCCCCGTTCTATGGCAATTTTTTGGTAAGATTCATTCGTGGCAATCGATATGTCGGCTGTACGGAAGGTCCATCGTTCCCAGGAGAGCATCAGCCGGTAAAAGATATCTCGGCGGCCGAACTTTGCCAGATACAGTTCGGGATTGATGTCATGGTGATCAAAGAGAAATTTTTTGCCGAAAAACAGTTTGAAAAAGCCGCCCACCAGAAAAATGTTATCGGGGGGATTACAGGCGTGTATAACATCAAATCCAGGTCCTAGGCATAATTTCAAGGCAAGGAAAAACTGCCAGAACAGCGCTACGGAATATTCAACCAGGTAACCCCATGCACCTTTTCCTTCTGTTAGCAGTTTGTAACGGTAAATTGGTATGTTGTCGATAATCTCGTAGCTTTTTTCATAACCTTTGCCCGTCGGGCAGAGTATCGTGACGGCATAACCTGCGTCACGCAGCGTGGAGGCTTCCTGCCAGACCCTCCTGTCAAAGGGGGCAGGGAGGTTTTCGATTATAATAAGAACCCGCCTTTTTTTACCAGCAGATACCATTATATTTCCCCCGTTCGCTGGGGCGACCGACAACCCTGGCAAAATCAACGACAACGTGCTCGTTTTTTATCCGGTCCATGATGTCATGGAATTCAGGAGAGGAATGACCGATGACGATTGTTTCCGCATGCTTGATAATTTCATCAATACTGTTCACCATCATCCGGGAGATATGAGGAATATGGTTAAGAATATAATCCTTGTTGGCGCCAATCAGCTTTGCCAGGTTTACGTTCCGGTCATAAATTCTGATATCGTATCCTTTCCCGAGAAGTCGTTCTATTATTTCGACAAGGGGGCTTTCCCGCAAATCGTCTGTGCCGGCCTTGAAGCTGAATCCAAGAATGCCGATTTTTTTCTTGCCGGATGCGATAATCATATTCAGGCCACGTTCAACTTGATGGGCATTGCTGTTCAGGATACTGCCAAGGATCGGCAGATTCATATCCAGGCTCCGGGCTTTGTAGTTCAAAGCCCGTAAATCTTTTGGCAGACACGAACCACCGAAGGCAAAACCCGGCTTCAGGTAAGAAGAAGAAATGTTGAGTTTGGTATCTTGACAGAAAATGTCCATCACGCGATGGCCGTCTATGCCGAGTTCTTTGCAGATGTTGCCGATTTCATTAGCAAAACATATTTTTAATGCATGCCAGCAATTATCAACATATTTCACCATTTCAGCTGTTTCAATATCAGTACGGATCAGGGGGGCATCCATTTTTCGATATATTGCGGCGAGAGTATCCCCACTGTGTGAATCAATTTCTCCGATTACAGTTTTTGGCGGATTGTAGAAATCATGTACAGCAGTTCCTTCTCGCAGAAATTCGGGATTATTGCAGATCCCGAACTGTTTGCCGGCAATTTTTCCTGAAAACTGTTCCAGCGTGGGAATGACCACATTCCGCATTGTGCCCGGCAGTATTGTGCTCCGAATAACCACAACATGCCAGTCCTGCTTGTTTTGCAGCGCTGTTCCGATCTTTTCACAGACACGACGAATATATTTGAGATCAAGGTTGCCGTTCAGCTGGCTGGGTGTGCCGACACAGACAAATGAGATATCCGTTTCAAGAACAGCTTCAAGTGCATCCTCGGTTGCGCGTAATCTCCCTTCCTTTACGCCTTTCTGGATTAAGTCGCCAATATCTTTTTCGATTATGGGGGGCTGACCCTGGTTGATTAAATCAACTTTAACCACCACCGGTTCCACGCCGATCACGCGGTGTCCTTCATTGGCCAGACAGCCGGCTGAGACCGCGCCAACATATCCCATGCCGAAAATACTTATGTTCATTGGTCTTTCCTTCGCTTTCAAGGTTATAAGATATCAGGATAAATGCAAAGTTCTATCATTGTATTCAAAGACGACTTGCCTTGCAAATCGCCTTTGCAGATCAGTG
>QKJV01000160.1 GCA_003249165.1 Desulfobulbaceae bacterium
CAAGCAGAATGGTGGAAAAAAAATACGCCATGTCCAGTCTTTTTCGCAGGCCTGCAGCAAGAATAAGGAGAGCCATGCCGACCATGCTTCCAAGAAAATGAGATAATTCCATTATCGGCAGGGGAACAATTTCTTTAAGCCAAGCCAGTCGCGAACCGACCGCCGGCATGGTTCCAGAAAGAAGCAGAACCCCACCGGCCAGAAACACAGCCAGCGCCATAATTTGAGGAAGCAGAAAAGACGTAACTCGCTGCAGTCCCCCAGCAAGACGCATGAAACCGCTTCTGCGCCTATGCAGTTCCATCGCGCCAAGCAGGAGGGCAGCAATCCCAAGTGGCAACAGATAATAAACCCCACGGAAAGCCAGTAAGGCCGCAATCACCGGCGGCCCGGAGACATAAGGGGTGAGGATGAGAGCCAGCAGAGATTCGAAAACACCAAGCCCGCCGGGAACATTACTGATAAGCCCGCCGATAAGGGCAACCAGATAAAGGCTCACAAATGCAGGTAAAGAGAGGCTTTCCGTAGCGGGCAGGAGCGTATAAAGTGCTGTGCAGACAAAAAGAAAATCAGCGCTCGCAACTGCAACTTGCCCCAAAGCAAGCGACGGTCGAGGCAGGGAAATCTCGAAATCTTTGATGATAAGAGGTTTCCTCACGGTGAAACATGCTACAAGATAGACGGCTACCAACAACAGAAAAAGTAAACCTATGGGAATGGTTGAAAACGCAAACGGTATATGCAGTTGTGTGGGGAAAGAAAAGGGCTCCAGCACGAAGGCCCAGCCGCCAAGAAAAAGGAAGCCTAACCAGAAAGCAACCATACAAAATCCCATAATCCGCCCCACATCGACACCGGACAGCCCCCAACCGCTATAAAGCCGGTAACGCACCGTACCGCTGGCGATTATGGCAAAACTTCCGGTATTATTTGCAAAGGCGTAACTGAGAAAAGAGGTTAAAAGAACCTTTGGGTATGGTAATGTTTTACCAATAGAGATGCAGGCCAGCAGATCATACAGGCTAAGTGCCAAATAACTCAGACAGGAAAAAAGGCCGCAGAGTATCAAGCGGGAAGGAGGAATGGCATGGAAAGCCTTGCCTATCTCAGCGGCAGGGTAATGTTGGACGATACTGTGCAATACTGCTATCGCGCCAAGGAAAACGCCCAGGGTAATCGCCGGGATAATCACCGATCTGAATTCCCGCATTTTTCCATGCATAATTCATATTCCTTCTATCGTTTTTCGGGGTATATCTTAAATTTTGTGTCTTCGTTCTTTTTATTATCCAATGGGACGAGGTAACCGGTTTTGCAGGCGAGCCCACAAAGGACAACCTATAAGAAAAACGATGGATCAAAAAGTTCCCTCGCAAATTTTGCATAACATCATCATATGGTTATTTCCCATGAAAATTTCATTTATTTCTTTTTTGAAGTTCATTCTGTGATATACTCTGGATAATACATTCGTCAAGCAGGCCTCTGTAAAACCTGGAGGGAAACAACCTGTTGTCTGGCGGTAGACCAGACAGCCATTTTAAAACCTTCTTCCCGGTTGATGCAAAATGGACAAGAGATATTGCCACGCCGAACATCACGATTGGCGAAACTATCTGTTTCCTTTTCTGAAATGGTGGCCGCGGGTCACAGCGCGGACCTTTAGAGCTGACCTCATCGCCGGGTTAACTGGAGCAATTGTCGCTCTGCCCCAAGGGGTTGCCTTTGCCACCATAGCCGGGATGCCACCGGAATATGGTCTGTATGCAGGAATGATTCCTGCTGTCGTTGCCGCCCTGTTCGGTTCTTCCTGGCTGCTTGTTTCCGGTCCGACAACTGCGGCGTCGATTGTCCTTTTTTCTTCATTGAGTATTCACGCCACTCCCGGCAGCCCCGAATACATACAGCTGGCCCTGACTCTGACAATGATGGTCGGACTCATTCAATTGGCCATGGGCCTCGCCCGTTTCGGTGCTCTGGTGAACTTCATTTCCCATTCCGTCGTAGTGGGCTTCACCGCCGGTGCCGCAATACTCATTGCCTCAAGTCAATTCAAACATTTTCTGGGATTGATTCTCCCCAGAACCCGCCATTTCCATGAAACGGTCTATGCGGTAATCAACCACTGGGACGAAGTAAATATGTACGTCGCAGCTGTTGGTATCATCACCCTGGCTTCAGGCCTGATAGTTCGCAAAATCTGGCCGAAATTCCCTTATATGATTGTTGCCATGCTGATAGGGTCTTTTGCCGCTTTGATAATGAGCAGTATCTTCGGAACTGAAGTTACTCAAATCGCGTCGGTCGGGGCCCTTCCGTCGACTCTTCCTCCACTGTCCGCTCCAAATCTTACTTTACAGAACATCAAAAGGTTGTCGCCGGCTGCCCTTGCAACCACCCTTTTCGCCCTCACCGAGGCGGTATCAATAGCCCGCTCTCTAGCAGACCGTACCGGGCAGACCCTGGATGGCAACCAGGAATTTATTGGACAGGGATTGTCGAATATTGTCGGCAGTTTTTTCTCAGGTTATGTCGCAACCGGCTCTTTCAACCGTAGCGGACTCAACTACCAGGCTGGAGCTAAAACCCCCCTGGCAGCAATATTTGCCGGGGGATTCCTCATCCTTCTCGTCATCCTTATCGCTCCCCTTGCCGCTTATCTTCCTAACGCGGCGATGGCAGGTATTCTCTTTCTCGTCGCCTGGGGACTGATTGATTTCCACCACATCAGCAAAATATTAAGGACCAGCCGCTCCGAAAGCATAATCATGTGCAACACTTTTCTGGCGACCTTGTTTCTTGAGCTGGAGTTTGCAATCCTGCTGGGAGTAATTCTTTCCCTGATCATGTATCTGAACAGAACTTCACATCCGCGAATTCTCTCAAGGGTTCCAGATCCCCGTGTTCCGGAACGTCCTTTTGTCACTGATCCTGATCTGCCGGAATGCCCCCAACTGAAAATAGTTCGCATAGACGGTTCTCTTTATTTCGGTGCAGTCAGTCACGTCCAAGAGACACTGCAGGAAATGCAGGATAATAATCCGGACCAGAAATATTTAATGCTGGTAGCAAACGGTATAAATTTTATCGATATGGAAGGTGCCGAATTTCTCACCCATTTGGCTAAAGAAAGGAAAAAAGCCGGCGGAAAACTTTACATCTGTGAAATTAAGGAAGGGATCTGTACTCATTACAAACTGGCCGGGTATCTTTTTGACATCGGCACGGATTATATTTTCGAATCAAAATCCGAGGCCATCGCCGAAATCTTTGCCATTCTTGACAAGAACATTTGCGCCAAGTGTACGAAAAGAATTTTCAAAGAATGTAAATCCGTACCTCCCCCCAGCTAATCAATTAGCCGACAGGGGCAAGATAAATAACACTCTCCTCAACTCCGTCAAGCCCAAGCAACGCATTAAGTTCATCATCATAGATTGCTGCAACCGGACAACTCCTTCTCGCTAACGCCTCCACAGCAAGCTGCAGATTCTGGCAGATATGGCCGACATCCATACAGATGTAACGCATTCCTCTTTCGCCGTACTTAGCCATATTCCGCCGCAACACCGCTGACCAGATAAATACGACTGCCGCATTCCCGATAAATACCTGATCAAGAGATGCCGCCCCGACCTTGGCTGCGGCCGCCCCATGTGTCAGCCTTTCCAGTTGAAATGATCTGACATTGAAATGAAAGAGCCCGGGTGGCAACCCATCAATTCGATCCGCCGCCAGATATGTCTCTATAGGATAAAGTGCCCCAGCCGAAGGAGCGGTTCGCAAAAGGTGGCTACCTGCCCTGGCCGTTATGCCCTGGGTTGCCCAAAGCAGGAGTGAGAGGTCCTCGAAACTCAAAGGCTGATCAGAAAATTTTCGCTGGGACCGACGGCGTTGCAGCAGGTCCCAGAAATCCCCTAGAGGTTTCGCGGGATAAACGGGCAAATCTATCTTCTCCGCTTCGGTATATTCCTTGAAGACAGGAGCCGGTACAATTACAGGTCTTTCTTTCTCTCTTATATTTTTTCTGGTAAACTTGGTTTCATGCAGATAACGGTAACCTGCTGTTTTCTTTAAATCCGGCATGGTAACCCCCTATATCATGACAGGAAAATCTAAAAGGGGAAAATTAAAATAAGACAAGCTTACCATGATTGATCATGCAACAAAAGTCTGAGTCTTTGTATGCGAGAAGCTGAAATGTCCTATTTACAAGATCCTCGAGTCCTTTTTGCCGCCGAACGTACCCTGCTTGCATGGAACAGAACATGCTCCTCGCTTATGGCATTCGGTTTCGTAATTGAGCGTTTCGGCCTTTTTCTGCAAATAACGTCAGG
>QKJV01000042.1 GCA_003249165.1 Desulfobulbaceae bacterium
AGAAGCTTGTAATCCTTGTTGGCAGTTATAAAGCTGTTGCCATGGCTGCGAAAAACAATAAACAGGAAATGCGTAACAGCCGCCTTAGAGAAAGATTACAGGAATGCCTAAACCATCAGGTGAGAAGTGAAAAGTGACTCCGGTTTTGATGAATCGTGGCTCATTGGTATTGCCGGCGTAACGGCGAAGTGAATGTGGATTTAGCAAACAACCACAGGGGATAAAAACCTTGGGAAACGGAAAGCTTAAGAAGAGGATAATGAATCGAGTAAGGCTTTCTATTCGAGGGTGATTGGGGTAGCTTTGCGATCGTAACTACACTCTAAATAATACGTTAAAAAACGATTATTCAAGCCTGATGAGTTCTTAAAAGTTCAATCCATTTGCAATATGACAAGTATTTTTTTTCATTGAAAATTGAAAATAAATGTGATAACCATCGCACTTATTATATGAACCGTCATTCATCTTTCAGGCGTTTTGATTGTAATAGGTTGGAAAATGGGGAAAAAACTGGAAACTGTGCTTCTGGAAAAAAAAGCGGAAATCCTGGATAAATGGGAAAATACCATTTTGGGAGGATTTGCACCGGACACATTTCATATTTTTAAAAATCAGAAAGACCAATTTGCCAATCCTGTGGGCCATAAAGTCAGAACCGGTTTAAGTGAACTGTTTGACGTGCTGTGTGATACCAGCGATGACGAAGTGATAACTCCGGATCTTGAGCAGCTCATTAAAATGCGAGCGGTTCAGAAGGTTTCCGCATCTGACGCTGTATCTTTTATTTTCGAGTTGAAAATGATCGTCAGAAAGGAACTTAAAAAAGAAATAATTGCGGAGGCATATCACGACTGGCTCGCGCTTGACGCAAGAATTGACGCCGCAGCGCTGGCAATTTTCGACATGTTTGTAGCCAGCAAGGAACAGCTTTACAGAGTAAGAATTAGCGAATTCCAGCATGGAAGAAATTTACTTACTGATGGGGCTGTTTGTCCTTCGAAACTTATACGGAGGGACATGGATGAAACAGCAGCGGCCGAAAATGGAAATACCCCTGGCGGAGATCGCTCACCGATACATAAACCGGTGTGCTGACCGCAGGTGTTTCAGTTTTGGAGGCGCCCGAATTCGCATGCAAAGCCAGGCATACGGTTTCGGGACTTTTACACACTTTAGTGAGGCGAGGTAACGGTAAATGAGAGTCCTGTATCCCTTCATTGCAGTCTTAGCACTGATCGTGGTTGCCTTCTTGGGAGGGAAGGTGACAGGTCTGCAGTATCTGTTGGGGGTGGTGCTACCCTACCTGGCATTCGGTATTTTTATTGTGGGTTTTGTCAATAGAGTAATTTATTGGGCAAAATCGCCGGTACCATTCCGAATTCCAACCACATGTGGGCAGGAAAAGTCGCTGCCCTGGATTAAGCAGGACAGGCTTGACTGTCCATCTACGACACTGGAAGTTTTGGGAAGGATGTTTCTGGAAATTTTTCTTTTCAGATCTCTCTTCAGGAACACCGAGGCGAAAATTCATGATGGGCCAAAACTTATTTACGGGTCAAGTAAATATCTTTGGCTTTTTGCGCTGTTGTTCCATTACTCATTTCTTATTATCGTTCTTCGTCACCTGCGACTGTTTACAGAACCGATTCCATTTTTCGTTCCTCTGATCGAATTTGCGGATGGTATGTTGCAGATTGGTGCACCCCGCCTGTATCTGACAGACAGTATTTTTCTGGCGGCAATTGCATTTCTTTTCCTGAGAAGGTTGATATCTCGCAAGGTTCGTTACATATCTTTACCTGCAGATTATTTCCCGCTTGTTCTTATTTTTTTCATCGGCGTTACCGGTCTGCTTATGCGCTATGTTTGGCGGGTTGATATCACGGCGGTAAAACAGCTTACAGCTGGTTTGGCAGCCTTTTCTCCTGTTCTTCCTGATGGAATTGGTTCCATCTTTTTCGTGCATGTTACTCTTGTATGTACTTTGCTGATTTACTTCCCGTTCAGCAAGCTTATGCATATGGGTGGGGTATTCCTCAGCCCGACACGCAATATGGCAAACAACAGTCGTGCGGTTAGACATATTAACCCATGGAACGATCCGGCAATCAAACCTCATTCTTATGCGGCCTATGAAGATGAGTTCAGGGAATTCATGAAAGATGCCGGCATACCAGTTGAAAAGGAATAAACAAAATGGCGATTCCAAAACCAGCTCAATTAGGTGTTAGTGTAGCGAGGGAGCCATCCCTGATGACCGGGTCCGTCCCCACGAAGGATTGGATGGATGTTCCGGCTGTCTTTAAGGAGGGCAACTTCTGTTATCCTGCTAAAAAATCCATGGTGGAATACCACAAGTTTCCGAATCCTCGAGAGTGGACTCCTGAGGATGACGACTGGAAACTTCCGGATGGTTGGGAGGATATTATCTTAAACGGTCTGAAAGAGCGGCTTGACAAATTCCGCTCTTTAAAATTGTTCATGGACATCTGTGTCAGGTGTGGCGCATGTGCTGACAAGTGTCACTTCTTTCTGGGTACAGGTGATCCCAAGAACATGCCGGTGCTCAGGGCGGAACTGCTCCGGTCCGTCTATAGGAATGATTTTACGACGGCAGGGAAGCTGCTGGGCAAAATGGCCGGCGGTCGACCGATGACAGTCGGCGTGCTGAAAGAATGGTTCATGTACGCTTACCAGTGTACCGAATGTCGGCGTTGCTCAGTTTTCTGTCCCTATGGTATCGATACAGCTGAAGTAACCATGATGCTGCGCGAACTGCTGCATCTGGTCGGTGTCGGCATCAACTGGATCCTTGAGCCGGCAGCGAATTCAAATCGAACCGGTAACCACATGGGCTTGCAGCCCCATACATTAAAAGAAAACGTTGAATACCTGTGTGACGATATAGAAACAATTACCGGCATCAGAATTACTCCGACCTGGAACCGCAAAGGTGCTGAAATTCTTTTCATCACACCGTCAGCAGATGTGTTTGCAGAACCGGGTATTTACACCTGTATGGGCTATCTGCTCCTTTTTGAGCATCTTGGCCTTGACTATACGTGGTCAACATATTCATCTGAAGGTGGTAACTTCGGACTCTTTACATCTAACGAGATGATGAAGAAACTCAACGCCAAAATGTATGCCGAGTCAAAAAGGCTGGGTGTTAAATGGATTCTTGGCGGCGAATGTGGCCATATGTGGCGTGTACTGCATCAATATATGGATACCATGAACGGACCTGCTGATCATCTTGAGGTTCCGAAGTCACCGATTACCGGTACCGTCTTCGAGAATGCTGCATCCACTAAGATGGTTCATATCAGTGAGTTCACTGCTGATCTGATTAAAAATAACAAATTGAAATTGGATCCGATGCGTAATGCACACCGGATTCCTACTTACCATGATTCATGTAACCCGGCGCGCGCCATGGGGCTCCTCGACGAGCCGCGCTACATACTCGATCATGTCGTGCCGAAATGGTATGAGATGCCCGAAAATACTATCCGGGAAAAAACGTTCTGCTGCGGTAGTGGTACAGGTTTGAATACTGGTGAGATTATGGAACTCAGGATGCGTTCCGGCCTGCCCAGAGCAAATGCAGTGAAGCACGTTGAAGAGAAATTTGGCGTCAACACATTGTCATGCGTCTGCGCTATCGACAGAGCAACCCTGACAGCACTGTGTGAATACTGGACCCCGAATGTTCAGGTAGCTGGACTTTCGGAATTGGTGGGCAATGCGCTCATAATGGACGGCGAAAAAGAGAGGGAAACGGGACTCCGATTCGAGCCTCTTGAAGGAATGGAGGGGTAATTCTATGTACGATGGTGGAAAAATTATTCCCGGCCTGATTATTTTCGTTGGCCTCATGTTGTTTGCCTTTTTTAACAACGCCGGGAAAAAGGTTGAGGCACCTGTAGTGGCTAAACCCTACGGGTATAAGGAATGTGTGAAGCCTGTCGAGTATATGCGTGATTCACACATGGAGCTTCTGAATCAATGGCGCGATGAGGCTCTTCGTGAAGGAAAAAGAGAACCAGTAGAAGTAGACGGTAAGTTGTATGAGAAAAGTCTGCAGAATGGTTGTATGCACTGCCACACCAGCAAGAAAAAATTCTGTGATGTCTGTCATCAATTTGCTTCTGTTTATCCTTACTGTTGGGACTGCCATGTTCCACCCCAGGAAGATATGGCAATGGAGGAGGCGAAATAATGGATAGTTCAAGAAGAAATTTCCTCAAAATTGCCGGTATAACTGCAGTTGCCGGTATAGGTGCTCCTTCAGCCCTGAATATGTTTATGAAGAAGTTAAGGCTTCTTCAGGCGGTCATGGTGAGCAAGCCGACCCTCATGGCGCTCCTGGTGAACATGGTGCTGCACCTACCGGCAGGCGAATGGGTATGGTAATCGACGCACGTGTTTTTAATGATAACCCTGGGTTGGCGGAAAAATGTATTGATGCCTGCCATTCTTTCTTTAATGTTCCTAATTTTGGCAACAAGAAGGATGAAATTAAATGGATTTGGCAGGAGCCGTATACAAATTCCTTCCCTGATCACAGTCATTACAAAAGGGAT
>QKJV01000106.1 GCA_003249165.1 Desulfobulbaceae bacterium
GATAAGAAATGGAAAAGGTGTGTGGGATAAATTAGAAACGTACATAAGCCGGCATTCAAGTGCTGAGTTCAGTCATGGTATCTGCCCGAATTGCGTTGAAAAGGCATTTTTGGATTCCGGCATGAAATTTAATAAAAAGAAATAAAATCAAGGAACAGTACAGAAAAAATAAAATTGTTGTGTTCAGACTCATTAAGTGAGTTCAAGACTCCGTCATATAGCTATTCGCTTTTTTAAACGGGATCACGTCGTTCAGAAAGAGAAATCCCTTCTCCAGAAAGTATCAAAAGATATCAGCCTTATCTTGATTCCTTGTTATTTTTCTCCTGGTCTGTTTATCCAGTAAATATACTCGTAATACGCATAAAATGAAAAGGTTGAGGATCATGAACAGTTATGGAAAAAAAATTAACCGATTCAATCTTGTTTAACTTTTTTGTCAATGTTGAGAGTGGAGAAAAAACTTTTGGTAAAATAATCTTGTTCTTCATTGTACCTTTCTATGAAAAATGCTACCAATTTCCTTGGTAATTTTTTTATTTTCAACCATGCAAGACTGAAATTTTCTGTTTTTTTTTAGGTTGTTATACAAAAAATTTAACGGCAGCCTACTATACTTCTCTGAAGCCTCAACTTTTTTTGAAGAGGGGAAAATGATTTACTTTACCGAAAGCGAAATTGATCAACTTCTGCAGGATGATGTGCCGACAGGTGATCTAACCTCATTTTTACTGGATATGGCCGGCCGGAAAGCAGAAATTACTTTGGTTACTCGTAATCCGATGACTGTATGCTGTACGGAAGAGGCGGTACGGCTGTATAAAAAAGTCAATTTAGAAATTTCTTTTGCTGCTTCATCAGGAACGGTGATCCAACCGGGTGATAAACTGCTGCAAGCTGCAGGTGACGCGGCCGCTATCCATTCCGTCTGGCGGACAAGTACTGCTTTGATAGAGTTTGCGTCAGGGATAGCTGAACGTACCCGGCAATTGGTAGAAGCCGCTCGCCGGGAAAATACTGATGTGACGATTGCAGGGACTCGTAAACATCCTCCATACCTTAAAAAAATTGCCCTCAAAGCATTAATGGCCGGCGGAGGTGTTGCCCATCGCACCGGCCTGTCTGATACGGTGCTCGTTTTCAAGGAACATCTGTTGTTTGTCGGTGGATATCAAAATCTTCCCAATATCGTGGCAAGAATGAAATCTAAACAGAAGGAACGTAAAATTATTGTTGAGGCTCATACTGAAGAACAGGCACTCGCTATATCAGCTTCGGGAGCAGATGCCGTTCAGCTTGACAAGATGCGGCCAAACGATTTTGCTGTCTGTACAATGAAATGCAGGCGGTTAAATCCTGCCATTGTGATGATTGCCGCCGGAGGGATCAATAGCGGAAATGCCGCAGACTATGCAAAAGCCGGGGCCGATGTTCTTGTTGCCTCCTGGATGTATTTTGCTCCTCCGGCTGATATTAAAGCTCAAATTGTCCCGCTAGATTAATTCGGCAGGAAATCCCCTCATCCAGTGGGAAAAGCCTTTTCCTGTGGGGTATTTAAACAGAGAGTTAAGCATTTAGCTGTCTTTGTGCAGAAAACAGGCAAATTGTTGCTTAATACTTTTCCCCTTCCGTCCCGCTTTGGATTTTTTCAAATTGAAGTTGTATGACTAGTATAAATAATGCTCCTTTTTTCTACGAGCAATTCACCATCGATTTCGTTACATTAATTGTCCATGAATACAATAATTCTTAAACAGGGGCGGGAACGTTCTCTCCTGCGGCGTCATCCATGGATTTTTTCTGGAGCCATCGCACGGTTGATTGGAGAACCAGAGTCAGGTGAAACAGTTGAAGTCGTTTCACATGAGAGGAAATTTCTTGGTTGGGGAGCATATTCTCCCATATCGCAGATCCGGGTTCGCATTTGGAGTTTCAGCCGGGGTGAAAACATTGACTCGTCTTTTTTTGCAAAACGTATCCACAATGCCGTAACTCTCCGGGAAGCACTGCATCTTCCCCAGGAGAGTTCTGCCTGCCGTTTAGTTTGTGCCGAAGGTGATGGCCTGCCGGGGGTTATCGTTGATCGCTATAGCAACTTTATCGTCTGCCAGTTTCTCAGCGCCGGGGCTGAACGATGGAAAGAGGCTATTGTTAACTCTTTGCAGAAAATTATCGAGGTGAGGGGTATTTATGAACGCTCTGATGTAAATGTACGGAAAAAAGAAGGTTTACGGCCGATCAAAGGACCATTGTGGGGTGAAGAACCTCCTGGGCCAGTTGTCATCGATGAACTAGGAGTGAACTTTTTGGTCGATATCATCAATGGCCACAAAACAGGATTTTATCTTGATCAGCGGATAAACCGGCAACTTGTCCGTCATTACAGTTACGGCAAAGATGTCCTCAACTGTTTTGCTTACACCGGCGGCTTTGGCCTGGCGGCACTTAAAGGCGGGGCAAAATCAGTGACAAATGTTGAGGAGGTTGCCGGACTGCATGATATGATCGAAAAAAATTTGATGATGAACGAATTTAGCCAGGATTGCTGCACCAATCTACGGGCTGATGTGTTTAAACTGTTACGCCAATATGAGACCGAAGGTCGTAATTTTGATCTTATTGTTCTTGATCCTCCTAAATTTGTCGAAGCGCAGAGTCATCTGTTGCATGCCAGCCGCGGCTACAAGGATATCAACAGACTTGCTTTCAAACTGCTTCGTCCACAAGGGTTGCTTTTTACCTTTTCCTGTTCAGGCTTGATGAAAATGGATCTTTTTCAAAAAATTGTTGCCGATGCTGCCATAGATGCAGGGAGTGATGCGATGATCAGACAATGGCTCGGACAAAGCCCGGATCATCCGGTTAAGTTGCATATCCCCGAAAGTCACTATCTGAAAGGCTTGCTTATCCAAACAGCAGCTTCATCATAAAAATAAAAAACAGAAACCTCGGTATAGGCCAGACGGATATGGCAATAAAGATAGGAGTACAGGGAGGGCTTGGAAGTTTTAATGATGAAGCTGTTGCTTATTACCTTGCCTCTCGCGGCGTAAAGGAATTTGAAATTCAATATCTGTATACGACGGCGGCGGTATTAAAGGCAGTTTCGGAGAAAAGAATCGATTATGGCCAGTTTGCCCTTTATAACAGCTACGCTGGACCGGTGGAAGAAAGCATCAGATTGATCGGTTCCTCCTTTTTTCATGTGCAAGACTGGTATTCCATTCCTGTCGCCCACTATCTTATGTGTCATCGCAATGCGGACGCTCAAGACATTGACACCATTATGGCCCATCCCCAGGCACTGCTTCAGTGCAGAAAAAATTTAGAGGGCCGTTATCCCCACCACAATCTTGTATCCGGAACAGAGGAAATGGCTGATGGTTCCCGTGTGGCTGCAGCCCTGCAGGAGGGCTTACTGCCTAATTCTACAGCTGTTTTAGGTTGTCGATCATTAGCTGCTCATTTCGGACTGAAGATTGTTGCCGATGAACTGCAGGACGTCGCTGGAAATACTACGACATTTTTACTCGTTTCCCCCTTTCATTAACGGTATGACTATTTAATAAAAATTCACCACTCAAATTTCAGCAGAAGGATATAAAATTTTTTTGTATCGAGGAATTTATGCAGGTTTCTAAAAATCTCCATGCAGTTAACATGAGTTTCAACATCCCTGTTGCACCGGGGAAAAACATTAGACGCGATGTCTACTCCTTTATCTGTTTCGGGGGAAAAATAGCTCTTATTGACAGTGGTGTCAGTGGCGCTCATTCTCTTATCTATGACGCAATAAGCGAACAAGGGCGCAAACCCGAGGAAATAAGCGCATTAATCCTTTCCCATTCCCATCCGGACCATATCGGGTCGGCCAAAAAAATTAAAACTGATACTGATTGTTGTATTATGGCTCACGTTGGAGAAAAAAAATGGATAGAGGATACCGAGAAGCAGGCCAGTGAACGGCCTGTTCCGGGTTTTCATCAGCTTGTCGACGGTTCCGTTATGGTTGACCAGCTTATAAGTGATGGCGATTCACTGCAATTCGGCAAAGATATTTCCTGTCAAGTTCTTCATACTCCAGGACATTCGGTTGGCTCTATTTCACTTTTTTTCCCAAAGGAAAAAACGCTATTTAGCGGTGATGCCCTTCCCTTACCCGGCGATTTGCCGATTTACGACAATATTTCCGATTGTCTCTACTCTATAAAGAGACTCCAGCAAGTGACGGGTGTGGAAAACCTTCTTTCATCATGGGAGGAACCAATTTCGGGCCGGGAAAAAATCATCCAACGAATGATCGA
>QKJV01000276.1 GCA_003249165.1 Desulfobulbaceae bacterium
AGTTCTTTCCCGAGTTGAAGTAAGTTACGCCTACCCGCTGCACTCTGTAGGATATATTGTTACGCCCCTGGCAGGACACCTTTTCCTGCATGAGTCAATCGATTTTACCCGCTGGATCGGCATAGTCGTAATCTGCTTCGGTGTCTGGCTGATAACCCGTACCGCGTAAATCCATCCTGACGAGATAAGGGGAGAATTATGAAAATTCTCATAGTTGATGACGAGGAGGAATTGCGTTTCAGGGTTCGGAAAGCGCTGCAGAGCGAACAGTATATGGTGGAAACGGCGGGAAATGGCGAAGAAGCGTTGGACAAAATTGTTGATAATGACAGTTTCGACCTGATCATTCTCGATATCATGATGCCGATGAAGGACGGTCTCAGTGTATTGCATGAAATACGAGACGATGGAATAAATACCCCTGTACTTATGCTGACTGCTCTTGGCGATCTCGATAGCCGTGTTCGCGGTCTGAATAAAGGAGCAGACGACTACCTGGCCAAACCATTTTCCATGGCGGAACTGCTCGCCCGCATCCGTGCCATGCTGCGCCGCGGAAGACAGACAAATCCTCTTCTTTCATGCGGCCCCGTCTGCCTCAATACTGTTAATCGTTCTGTGACACTTAACGAAAAACCCGTTTCTCTGACTGTCAAAGAATTCGCCATGCTGGAATTTCTCTTATATAATAAAGGCAGGGTTATTTCCAGATTCAGCCTCGCAGAACATGTCTGGGGAGATAATTTCGATCCCTTTACCATGTCTAACTTTATTGATGTCCATATAAAGAATCTCCGCCAAAAAATTAAAATCCAAAGGCAAGAGTCGATTATCCGTACCGTGCGCGGCACAGGATATATTATTGACGACACACCATGAAAATCCGCTGGAAAATCACCCTCTGGATTTCCTTTACCATTCTCATCGCGGCAATCATTTTTTCAACTTTCGTCTTCCTTGAGATGATTGAACAGCCATACTACCTGATTGATGCTGAGTTGAAAAACATGGCGAGAATTTTGTTTGATGAATACAGGAACCAATCCGGTCCGGCTCTTGTGTTCAACGAGAAATCCCTGCCGAATCCTCCCGACAATTACTGGATTAAGCTGACTGACAGTGCCGGCAAGACCCTTTACAGTTCCACTTTGACCCAATATACCGATATTCCGCTTTTACAGGCACGTCGCTCCTATAACATTGAAAACACCATTCCGCGCGAACGTATCAGTATCGGTCAGGACGCACATGATGAAGTCATGTTCCGGGTGCGCGTGGCCAAGGCTCAAATCAATGACCACGATTATACCCTGGTCATTGCCAAACCAATTGAAGAATTAGAAGAGGAAATGCTTGAACTCTTCCGTGAATTTGGAGCCATCCTGGCAACGATCTTCATTTGTGGTCTCCTGTTCAGCTATAAACTTGCCGGACGGATTCTGCAGCCAATCGTCACCATCAACAAGCTTGTCAAAGAAATCAGTGAAAAATCCCTTGATCAACGCATCCCGCTCAACAAGAGCAAAGATGAGCTTTATAGTCTTTCCGTCTCATTGAACCAGATGTTTGACCGCCTGCGGAACTCATTTATCAAGCAAAAGGATTTTATCGCGAGTGCCTCCCACGAACTGAAAAGTCCTATATCTCTTCTTCTTTTGTCCCAAGAGGAAATGTTGCAAAAAAAATCTTTGCCCGACTCTATCCGAGCAGACTTGACAAGCCAGCACAACAGTCTGCAACGGATGAACAGACTGATACGTAATCTTCTTGATCTTTCGAGTCTTGAACACCAGACTGGCCTGGACCGCAGCGAAGTCAATATTGCGGACCTGCTTGACGAAGTCCTGGAAGATTATGCCGATTTTCTTTCAGCCTCTTCCATTACAGTCCAAAGTCATTATCATGGTGATCTCTGTATAGCTGGAGATCGGGAAAAACTCAGACGGTTACTGATCAACCTCATTGACAATGCCATACGTTACAACAAACAATATGGACAAGTCTCTGTGAAAGGAGTCCGGGAGGCGGATAGGATATGCCTCTCCGTAGCGAATACAGGGTTCTATATCGATGATTATGACGTCAAACAACTTTTTGAACAGTTTTACCGGGTAGAGAAATCACGTTCAGTCAAATTTGGTGGTTCGGGGTTGGGTCTTGCAATCGCCAAAAGAATTGTTGAACTGCATGAAGGGAATATCAGCTTTTCAAGTGAAAAAAAGGGTTTGAATACGGTAACGGTCAATTTGCCGATAAAACATTTTTCCGACTGATTGATAAATGGGGGACTTACGTTTACGAGCCTGCATCAAGAATGATCTTGTCTTTCCCCGCACTCTTTGCTTGATAGAGGGCCCTGTCAGCCCTGTCAATCATGCTGGCAGCATTTTCCGGCCAGCTTAGCGTTTCATCACGTCTGCAGCGCACAAGGCCCACACTCAATGTGGTACCTGAAAATCCAGCCTGCCGAAAGTTATGCAACACCCTTTCCATAATCTTGATAGCCTGCTCTTTGTTGGTCTGAGTAAGAATTGCAGCAAATTCGTCCCCGCCGTAACGAAAAGTAAAATCCACGTTATGCCGAGTACAATCGTTTAATATCATTCCCACGGCACTTAAAACCTTGTCTCCAGCCGGATGACCGTAGGTATCATTGTACCCCTTGAAGTTGTCCACATCCAATAGTGCAAGAAACACCTGGAAATCCTGTCTGTGCGCCCGCTGCACTTCCTCGGCCAATTTTATATCAAAGGAACGTCTATTATATAAACCTGTCAGGGAATCGCACAGGGAAAGCTTTTCCAGCTTCCTTATCATACTTCGTTCCCGTTCGACTCGATTCAGTTTCGCTTCCAGCTCATCGCGTTCAAAAGGTTTCTTGATAAAATCAATAGCGCCTGCTCTGATAACGTCGGCATAACTGGCTTTCTCCGTATAGCCGGTTGCAACGATTACATCGGTCTCAGGATTGTTGTCTTTAATGTAAGTGAGAAGCTCCAAGCCTCCCATTTCAGGCATTACGACATCAGTTACGACAATATCTATGGCATCTTCTTTCAACTTCTCAATAGCCTCAAGTCCATTCGTTGCCGTCAAACACTGGTAACCGAAAGACTCAACGAGCAGACTCAAGGCCTCAAGAACAAGTGGATTATCATCCACTACGAGTATTTTCACACAATGCTTTTTAACGATTTTCATCCCGGTCATGTGTAAAATTGTATTAATTTTCTCTTCTTAGAATTATTTATACTATATAATCCTAGCACATCTTTTTTCCGGGAAAAATCAATTTGTTATCAATTTTGTTAGGCGCATTCTGAATATCCGCAGGAATGGCAGACACAACACCCTCCCTCATGCTCCACCACGCCCCCACATTCCGGGCAGGCCCCGAACGTGGTTTTCTCAGACAGAGTATCATCCTTGCGTCCACTGTTTCTTTCCAGATGCTGCCGGATTGCCTGGGCAATTGCATCAGCACAGGAAACAACTTTATTTTTGCCAAAACCGGCAGGTTTATGACAGCTGATACCAATCAGCTGTTTAACGATGGGTTCAGGCGGTAAACCGCTGCGCCAAGCAAGCGAAACCAACCGCCCTATGGCTTCACACTGGCTGGCGGCGCAACCACCGGCCTTACCAACGGTATTGAACAGTTCAAAAAACTGCTGCTGGCTATCCTCGTTGATCGTTACATACATGGGACCACAACCGGTTGTCATTTGATAGGTAGAACCATTCAGGCGACGTGGTCTGTCTTTTTTAACCGGTCTGCTTATCTCAGCCGTGGGGCTCTTCTTTTTATCGGTCTTGCCGATACTCAACACCTGATTTTCACGGCAACCGTCGCGATAAATGGTAATCCCTTTACAGCGTAATTTATAGGCAAGCATAAATGCTTCCTTGACGTCTTCAACAGTTGCCGAATTGCTGAAATTAATGGTTTTACTTACGGCATTATTTGTACTCTGCTGGAAAGCAGCCTGAATATCAATATGGTTTCTCGGGCTGATATCATGGGCTGTTTCAAAAATTTTCCGGAATTTCAGCGGTATTTCCTCGACACCCTGAACACTTCCGCTGTAGGAAATTTTCTTGATTAATTCCGGGGAATAAAAACCGTTAGCGCGGGCAATCTCTTCAAACACCGGATTAACTTCAAAAAATTCGTCATTGTCCATTACACGCCGGACATAGGAAATAGCAAAAAGAGGTTCTACGCCGCTGGAGCAGCCGGCAATAATACTGATCGTACCGGTTGGCGCAATAGTGGT
>QKJV01000425.1 GCA_003249165.1 Desulfobulbaceae bacterium
CTTTACGGGTAAATTCAGGATGAATGAAACAGGAAAATTCTGCAGTATGGGCAAAAGTCGGCAGCTTATGAAAAGGGCGCAACAGGGCAAAGCCGAGCAGCCGGTTTGATGCGTCTTTTGCTGCAATAAAAGGCAGTCCCTGCACCATGTCAGTAAATAAAGTAAATGCCTCTACAGGAAATTGCTTTTCCGGAAACGCGGCAAAACCATGTTTTATATAGTGATTGAATATCTCGATTATCTGCCGGCCGTCTTTATCCATAACAGAGTCTATTGTTATTGCCATTTTTTCATCTTTTCATCCTTTGATTTACAGAGCTTTCAATTCCGGAGTCGGGTAATGCTTTTCGGCTGCAGCCGGGACATTGCCAGATATTCTGCTGCCGCTGAAGGAATTACATAATATGACCGCCAAGGTGACGATAATGACAATGGTCGCAAGGAGAACCGATATTCTTTCAGGATTGATGAAGCGTTTACTCTTTTCAAAATGTTCTTGAGTTTCCATCAGTTACACCATATTGTGTGGGGTTTTGTATTCCTTTTTGAGGAAAGATACATGTGTTATGCCGCATCATATATTTTGTCCTTGCAGTTAATGTATCCGAACGGCTATTTAATAACAGATGCAGTTTTTTAGAAAAAATAGCATAACAGATTGATAGAAAAACAAGAGGCCTACAGGGCATAGCATGCAAAAATATCAGTATTTGAAACTGGCCGATAACATTGAAAGCGGGATCAGTAATGGCAATTTTAAAGTAGGCGACAGGCTTCCGTCCCTGCGCAATATGCATATCCGAACCGGCTTGAGTATTAGCACGGTTTATCATGCTTATATAGAGCTTGAAAATAGAGGGATTGTCGAACCGAGGGAAAAGTCGGGTTACTTTGTCAGGCCGCGTTTTCCAAAGGTCTTTCCTCCCCTGGAGATAAAGGATCTCCAACCGAGGCCCCAGAAAGTGGGAGTGAACCTCCTTGCCCAATCTATACAGGAAGCAATCCGTGATCCGCATGTGCTACCATTTGGTGCCGCTGTCCCGAGTATGGATCTATTGCCGCAGCGACAGCTTGCTTCATCCATACGTACAATTGCAAGCCGCTATACGAAGAAAAAGGAGATGAACTATGGTGATCCAACAGGAATAAAGGAACTGAAACAGGAAATAGTGAAAAGAGCGCTTGGCTATCATGAAGATGTAGATGAGGAAGAGATGGTTGTTACCAATGGTTGCATGGATGCCATTCATCTTTGCCTGCGGGCCGTTGCCTCACCAGGCGATACCATTCTAGTCGAGTCTCCGACATTTACCTGTTATCTCCAGTTGATTGAAGATTTGAACATGTTGGCGCTAGAGGTGCCAACCGATCCGGAAAAAGGAGTCGATATTGAACAAGTACGGGCAGGAATTGATCGCCATAACGTCAAAGCTGCTATTGTGTGCCCCAATTTTCAGAACCCCCTGGGGTTTGAGATGCCGGCTGCTGCCAAGCAGGAGTTTGTTGCGCTGCTCGGAAACAAGGAAATACCGATCATTGAGGATGATATTTATGGAGATCTTTTTTTTGGGGGTTCCCGGCCTCGAACCATGAAATCCTATGATAAAGATGGAAATGTTCTTTACTGTTCATCCTTTTCGAAGACGTTGGCCCCTGATTTGCGAGTAGGATGGACTTTGCCGGGCAGATACCTGCAAAAGGTGAAACGAGTCAAATTCAATACGGTTATCGCATCCTCCAAATTTAATCAGCTTATTGTCGCCGATTTTCTTCATAACGGCGGTTTTGAAAGACATCTGCGCAGGTTGAGAAGTGCCCTGCTGAATCAAGCGGGCAACATGTCTCTGGCTGTTGGACGCTATTTTCCGTCAGGAACCAAAATATCCACACCAAGAGGCGGTTATGTCCTCTGGGTGGAGTTGCCTGAAGGGGTAGACGGGTTGCATCTTTTTTATCAGGCGAAACAAAACGGTATATTCATAATACCAGGTATCATTTGCACAAGTACCGAAAGATACCGAAACTGTATCCGCATCAGCTGTGGACATCCCTGGAATAATCAATGGGAAGAGGGGGTCAGAAAACTAGGTGCTCTAATCTCAACAGCTAAAGATGATTAGTTAATTTTCTGCAGGTATAGCCGCTGGGTGTCCATTGATGATTTTCACGGTTTTCTTTCTTTTTGCCGGAAATTATTCTATAGATTAAAAATCGTTTGCCCGTCAGCCCTCATGGTTGGCTGAAATGCAATCCGTTCAGCTATCCACACTGTTTTGCCGGGGAGTGATATTTTTGTCAAATTAAAGAAAACAGGTACGCAAACAGGTTTTTTCAGTACGGAATCTGACAGAGAATTTTTTCCTGGGCAGTGGTTGCTGTTTCTAAGGTTTATTATTTTTTGGAGGTTGTTGCCGCATGAGCATTCGAGTCGCGCTTCATCATAATACATCATATACCTATGATCGGCTTGTGTCGCTAGCTCCGCAGATCGTCCGTCTGCGCCCCGCTCCGCATTGTCGGACACCGATCGTCAGCTATTCCATAAAGATTATCCCGGAAAACCATTTCGTTAACTGGCAGCAGGATCCTTTCGGCAATTATCTTGCGAGGTTGGTTTTTCCGGAGAAAACCAGACGATTTCAAGTGGAAGTGGATCTTGTCGCTGATATGGTGATTATCAACCCTTTTGATTTTTTTCTCGATCCCTCCGCAGAAAGCTATCCTTTTACCTATGATAAACAGCTTGCCGAAGACCTGAGGCCCTATCTGAAAACGTCTCAGCCTGGGGAAAAACTCGCAGCCTATCTGGCGTCGATTGACCGAGGGGAAAAAAATATTGTCGATTTTCTCGTCGGTTTGAACCGACAACTGCACCAGGAAATCAGATACATGATCCGGATGGAGCCCAATGTGCAATCCTGTGAGGAAACGCTGAGCAAAAAGAGTGGTTCCTGCCGGGATTCCGCCTGGCTTCTTGTTCATATCCTGCGGCATCTGGGGTTGGCTGCACGGTTTGTTTCCGGCTACCTCATCCAATTGGTGGCCGATGTTAAATCTCTGGATGGCCCATCCGGACCGGAAAAGGATTTCACCGATCTTCATGCCTGGACCGAAGTATATATTCCTGGGGCCGGCTGGATCGGCCTTGATCCCACTTCCGGCTTACTGGCCGGGGAGGGTCATATTCCCCTTGCCTGTTCTCCATCCCCCCAGTCTGCATCGCCTATTTCCGGAGCAGTGGATAAATGTAAAGTTGATTTTAATTTTTCCATGGATGTTACACGTATCCGCGAGGCACCACGTTCTACAAAACCTTATCCCGAAGAGGTATGGCGGGAGATTGAGGCGCTCGGGTATGCTGTTGATAAAGAATTGGCTGATGGAGATGTCCGTCTGACAATGGGAGGTGAGCCAACCTTTGTGTCCATTGATGATATGGAGGGGGCTGAGTGGACGACCGAAGCAGTAGGGCCAAAGAAACGAATATTTGCAGCGAATCTTATCAAACGCCTGAAAAAACGTTGGGCACTTGGAGGACTTCTCCACTATGGCCAGGGAAAATGGTATCCTGGAGAATCATTGCCTCGCTGGTCCTTTGCCTGTTACTGGCGGCAGGATGGAAAACCAATCTGGCGAGATTCCGCCCTCATAGCGGAAGAAGACCGGGATTACGGCCACGGACCTGAGGATGCACTGCGTTTTTTGCATGCTCTCACTGCACTGCTTGGAGTCGATGCAGGCTTTATCAGGCCAGCCTATGAAGATATCCCCTATTTCCTCTGGAAAGAGGGACGTTTACCAGTAAATGTTGATCCTCTGGATTCCCGGCTGAAGGATCCCGAAGAAAGAATGCGCCTGCGGCAGGTCTTTGAAAAAGGACTTGGTTCAGTAATCGGCTATGTATTGCCGATTTGCAAGGGATCCTGGAAGAGTGGTCCGTGGCCGTTTCGGGGTGAGCATCTCTTCCTGATCCCGGGGGACTCTCCCCTTGGTCTTCGTCTTCCCCTGGATTCCCTGCCACCGCTTTCTGTTAAGGAGCTGCCCCACGTCATAGAGCGAGATCCAATGGCACGGCGTGGACCTCTGCCGGAGGCAGGGCAGCGACGTGTGCCGGGATTGCCGGAGGAGGCCAGACCTGAGAACATCCGTGAGCAGGAGTTGATGGCACAACCTCCTCCTGAGGTTCCCGGGCAGACAGGAGCATGGGTAGTCCGAACTGCCCTTTGCGTGCATCCGCGTCAAGGAAGGCTTTATGTTTTCATGCCACC
>QKJV01000361.1 GCA_003249165.1 Desulfobulbaceae bacterium
CCCTGAATAATAGGTGTATCGTCGCCCGGGAACTCATACTTGCTCAGCAGCTCGCGCAGCTCCATGTCAACCAGTTCGATGAGTTCAGGATCATCGACCATGTCACATTTATTCAAAAATACTACTATCGCCGGGACACCTACCTGACGGGCAAGCAAAATGTGCTCACGAGTCTGAGGCATGGGACCATCATCTGCGCCTACAACCAGAATCGCTCCGTCCATCTGTGCTGCGCCGGTAATCATGTTCTTGATATAGTCCGCGTGGCCCGGGCAGTCCACATGAGCATAATGGCGGTTAACTGTCTCGTATTCCACATGGGCTGTGGCTATGGTTATGCCACGTTCCTTTTCTTCCGGAGCCTTGTCGATTTCGCTGAAGTCTGTTTTCTTTGCCCACCCCTTTGTGGCCAGAACCTGGGTGATCGCCGCTGTCAATGTGGTCTTGCCGTGGTCAATGTGACCTATTGTGCCAATATTTACATGGGGTTTTGTGCGCTCAAACTTTTCCTTTGCCATATTTTCTTAAATTAATCCTTTAACTTTTCTAACTATGGCTTCTGCTGTTTTATCCGCCACTTTATCGTAAACAGCAAACTGCATTGTAAAATTGGCCCTTCCCTGTGAAACAGATCTTAAATCTGTTGAATATCCAAACATTTCAACAAGCGGAGCCTGTGCAGAAATTACCTGATACCCATTTTCACGGGTCTCTATTCCGTGTATTCGGGCCCGTCTGCTGTTAATATCAGCAATAACATCTCCAACAAATTTTTCCGGGACTATTATTTCAACTTCCATTATTGGCTCAAACAATACCGGATGAGCCTGACTCAGTGCATTTCGCACCGCTATACTCGCGGCCACACCAAATGCCTGTTCGGTCGAATCTTCTTCGTGATACGACCCGTCAACCAGTGTGACCTTTACATCAATAACCGGAAAACCCGCTAAAGGTCCGCCTTCAAGTGCGCCTTCAATTCCTTTTTTTATCGCAGGTATAAATTCCTTGGGAATGAGCTCTTCATCAACTTTGCTAGAAAACTGAAAGCCTTTACCCGTGTCATTAGGCTCAACCTCAAGCCAAACATGTCCATATTGAGGTTTACCACCTGCCTGGTGAACAAATTTACCTTCACCTTTTCCTGTTCGTTCAATCGTTTCCTTGTAGGCAACCTGTGGAGGACCAACGTTCGCGCCTACCTTGAACTCACGTATCAAACGATCAACAATTATTTCCAGATGAAGTTCGCCCATTCCAGCAATTATCATCTGGCCCGTATCAGCATCAGTGCTAACTTTAAATGACGGATCTTCCAGCGCTATCTTCTTCAGACTGTCATTCAGTTTTTCTTCATCAGCCTTTGTTTTCGGTTCAATGGCGATGCTGATTACTGGTTCAGGGAAATCCATGCTTTCCAGCAGAATGTCATCCCCTGCTTCGCATAAGGTGTCACCGGTTGTTGTATAGCGCAATCCTATGACAGCCGCTATATCACCAGGCCCTATCTTTTCTACTTCTTCGCGCTTGTTGGAATGCATCTTGACGATGCGGCTTACTTTCTCCTGTTTATTTTTTACAGGATTGTAGATTTTTTCGCCGATCTTGAGTTCTCCGGAATACACACGGATGTATGCAAGATTTCCAACAAATGAATCGTTTGCGATTTTAAAGGCCAATGCAGTGAATTTCTCTGATGCACCCGTTCTTCGCGTTACGATTTCACCTTTACTATTTACACCTTCGACTGGAGGAACATCTGTTGGTGAAGGCAGGTAAGCTACGACACCGTCAAGCAAAGGCTGAACTCCTTTATTCTTAAAGGCACTCCCGCAAAATACCGGAACCACCTCAAGCTTAAGAGTTGCCTTTCGTATTGCTTTTCTCAGCTCCTCAGCTGAGATATCCTGCTCTTCCAGATATTTTTCCATGACCCCCTCATCGAAGTCGGCCAGCTTCTCGACGAGGGCCACACGTGCAGCCGTGAACTTATCTAAGAGATCTGCAGGGATATCTTGCTCTATAACTTCATATCCCTGTGATTCTTCATCAAAATGCATTAATTTTTCAGTGATGAGGTCAATTACTCCTTTAAAAGTATCCTCAACACCTACCGGTATCTGCACCGGCAATGGATTCGCGTTAAGACGCTTAACCATCATCGAGAGGCATCGATCAAAATCGGCACCGACTCGATCCATCTTGTTGACAAATGCAATGCGCGGGATTGCATACTTGTCAGCTTGCCGCCATACAGTCTCTGACTGCGGCTCAACGCCGCCGACGGCACAAAAAACAGCGATAACACCATCCAGCACCCGCAAACAGCGTTCAACTTCAATGGTAAAATCGACGTGTCCTGGTGTGTCAATTATATTAATAAGATGGTTTTTCCATGAGCAGGTTGTTGCAGCTGAGGTGATGGTTATTCCTCTTTCCTGCTCCTGTTCCATCCAGTCCATGACAGCAGCACCGTCATGAACTTCACCGATCTTATGCGTTCGACCGGTGTAGTAAAGTATTCTTTCAGTTGTTGTTGTCTTTCCGGCATCGATATGCGCCATGATGCCGATGTTTCGCAATCTCGCCAAAGAGATGTTGCCTGCCACTTTTTTTACCTCTTTTCAACATCTCCGTCAAATAAACGTTAAATGTTCACCTGGCGCAACAAGCTGATTTACCACCGGTAATGTGCAAAGGCTTTATTCGCCTCGGCCATACGATGGGTATCTTCACGTTTTTTTACTGCAGACCCACGGTTATGAAATGCATCGGTAAGCTCTGCAGCTAGTTTTTCAGCCATTGATTTGCCGCTTCTTTTATGAGAGAAATCGACTATCCACCTTATTGCAAGAGCATTACGGCGTTCTGAACGAACCTCAACAGGAACCTGATAGGTAGCCCCACCAACACGCCGTGATTTAACCTCGACTTTCGGACGGACATGCTCCATGGCTTTCTCAAATACTGCCAAGGCTTTATCCTCTGTTACAGAGGTTTCAAGAATCTGCATGGCATCATAAAATATATTGCGCGCCACACTTTTTTTACCGCGCTGCATCAAGCCGTTAATAAACTTGGATACAAGAACGCTGTTGTAACGTGCATCCGGGTTTATTTCACGCTTGGCTATAAGTCTTCTTCTGGGCATTATTTACGATCCTTCCTATTCCCTTAAAATGCAGTAATTTATTTCGGGCGTTTAGCTCCATATTTGGAACGTCCCTGCCTCCTGTCCGATACGCCGAGCGTGTCGAGAGTGCCCCTGATAATGTGATAACGAACACCTGGGAGGTCTTTTACCCTACCGCCACGGATAAGAACAACTGAATGTTCCTGCAGGTTGTGGCCGATACCGGGGATATAGGATGTGACCTCGATACCATTGGTTAGACGAACCCTGGCAACCTTTCTCAAAGCTGAGTTTGGTTTCTTCGGCGTTGTTGTATAAACACGAACACATACTCCCCTTTTCTGGGGACAGGCTTGCAGAGCCGGGGTTGTGGTCCGCTTTACAGACTGTTTACGTCCGTGCCGTACCAGCTGATTGATGGTTGGCATTGAGTGTACTCCTGCATATTTATTTATAGTTACTTCCTTTCTTATGAAAGGCTGAATACATCCTTACGAAAAACGTGATAAATACACGATGCTTTTTGCTGTGTCAAGAATAAACTTTCAAATGTTGGAAAGCAATCTTCTCACGAGTTTCGCCTTCATTAATCTTCAGACATCGCATATCGCTCCAAACCGGTTCCGGCCGGAACCAGACGTCCCATAATTACATTTTCTTTTAATCCGCTTAAATCATCAATTTTTCCGGCCATTGCGGCATTAGTCAGAACCTTGGTCGTCTCCTGGAAAGAAGCGGCTGAAATAAAGCTGTCCGTGCTCAGTGATGCCTTGGTTACTCCGAGCAGAAGAGGTTCTGCAACCGCAGGTCGGGCACCCTGCTCCAGCAGTTTTTCATTTTCTTCGTTAAATTTCCACCATTCAACCTGCTCACCAAGCATGAAAGTACTATCTCCTACCCCGGTGATCTGGACGCGACGCAACATCTGGCGGACTATAACTTCTATATGTTTATCATTAATTTTAACACCTTGGAGACGATAGACTTCCTGAATCTCATTGACAAGGAATTTGGCAAGTTCTTTGACACCCATTACCCGTAGAATATCGTTCGGATCTGGCGAGCCATCCATGAGAGGCTCACCAGCTTTCACATAGTCGCCCTCATGCACACTGATATGCTTGCCTTTTGGAATAAGATATTCTTTGGGTTCTCCGATTTCAGGAGTGACAATAACTCGTTTTTTCCCCTTCAAATCCTTTCCGAAGCTTACCCGCCCATCTATCTCGCTGATCAAGGCATGCTCTTTCGGTTTACGGACTTCAAACAATTCGGCAACCCTCGGCAAACCACCTGTAATATCTTTTGTCTTCGTCGTTTCACGCGGGATCTTGCCTAATACTGTACCTGCCTGAATATCCTGCCCCTCCTCAACCGTTATGATCGTACCAACAGGCAGTGAATAGCGTGCGGGAGTGCCGGTAGCAGCCAGTTTCAGCGTTTTTCCCTTATCACCTTTAAGAGAAATGCGCGGATTCATTGCAGAACCCTTTGAACCGATAATGACATAACTCGCCTTTCCAGTAATAGGGTCAACACGTTCCTGCATGGTTGTACCCTCAATAATATCTCCGAACTTGACCGTTCCTGCTATCTCGCTGACGATCGGGATAGTGTAAGGATCCCAATCCGCAATGAGGCTTCCCGCTTCAACGGTATCTCCTTCGTTGACATCAAGTATTGCTCCATAGGTAATGGGGTAGCGTTCACGCTCTCTTCCCTTGGTTCCGAGAATACTGATCTCGCCATTTCTGTTCATAACGACCAGCTTCCCTTCATTATTCATAACGCAATGCAGCCCCTGAAATTTTATCAGACCACCATGGAGAGTACGTATTTCCGCCTGCATGACGCTACGGCTCGCCGTACCACCGATATGGAAAGTTCTCATGGTTAACTGCGTTCCAGGCTCACCGATGGACTGAGCGGCAATAATACCAACAGCCTCACCAATATTAACCATATGACCACGTCCAAGATCTCGGCCATAACAGGATACACAGACACCGCGACGCGAATTACAAGTGAGAACGGAACGAATCATGACACGGTCGATACCTGCATACTCAACGGCATCAACTCTATCTTCCGTTATTTCTTCACCTGCCCGAACAATAATCTCCCCACTAAAAGGATCTACAATGTCTTCCAGGGCGACACGCCCGAGTATACGTTCACCTACGCGCTGAATAACCTCGCCACCTTCAAAAAGAGGTTCTGCCATGATACCATCAAGCGTACCGCAGTCCCGCTCCACGATAGTTGAATCCTGCGCGACATCGACGAGACGCCTGGTAAGATATCCTGAGTTAGCTGTCTTGAGCGCTGTATCAGCAAGACCTTTTCGTGCTCCATGAGTTGAAATAAAATATTCCAATACGCTCAGGCCCTCACGAAAATTCGCTTTAATCGGGGACTCAATAATGGCTCCTGAAGGCTTGGCCATGAGTCCGCGCATGCCGGCAAGCTGTCTGATCTGGTCCTTGCTACCCCTGGCCCCGGAATCTGCCATGATAAAAATAGGATTAAAGCTTGGGGTTTCGATGAGTTTTTTATCCTTATCGCGCAGATACTGAACACTAAGCTCCGTCATCATCTCCTTGGCCACATCATCTGTCGCCCTAGACCAAATATCCACCACCTTGTTATATTTTTCGCCGGCGGTTATAAGACCATCAGCATATTGTTGCTCGACATCCATAACCTCATTTTCAGATTTGGCAAGAATCTCCTCTTTGCTTACCGGAATCTGCATGTCATTTATAGAGATGGAAATAGCGGCCTGGGTTGCAAACTCATAACCTATATCCTTCAGTCGGTCGGCGAGAAGAACTGTTTCCTTCGTGCCGGCATGCCGATATGTATAATCAATGAGTTTAGCCAGAGCTTTCTTCTTCATAACCTGATTAATGGCAGAAAAAGGTACTGAAGAAGGAAGGAGATCGCCAAGCATTATCCGCCCGGGTGTCGTATCGATGAGCTCGCCGTTAATACGAACCCGTACCTTTGCCTGCAGATGTACTTCTCCGTAATCGTAAGCGATGCGAGCCTCTTCAGGAGAAGAAAAAATCTTCCCTTCACCTTTTGCCTGCAACCTCTCCCGGGTCATATAATAAAGACCGAGGACAATATCCTGACTCGGGATAATAATAGGCTCACCATGGGCAGGGGATAAAATGTTGTTGGTGGACATCATCAGTACCCTGGCTTCCATCTGCGCCTCAACAGTCAAAGGGATATGGACCGCCATCTGATCACCATCGAAGTCAGCGTTGAAAGCGGAACAGACAAGCGGATGGAGCTGGATGGCTTTTCCTTCGATCAACATCGGCTCAAATGCCTGCATACCGAGACGATGCAAGGTAGGCGCCCTGTTAAGAATGATCGGATATTCCTTAACGACCTCATCAAGAACATCCCACACCTCTTTGGTCTCTTTTTCGACCATCTTGCGGGCGCTTTTAATGGTAGTCACGTAGCCATGAATTTCCAGCTTGTTATAGATGAAAGGTTTAAAAAGCTCGAGCGCCATTTTTTTAGGCAGTCCACACTGGTGGAGGCGCAGATGAGGCCCAACCACAATTACGGTACGTCCCGAGTAATCAACACGTTTTCCAAGAAGATTCTGACGAAAACGACCTTGCTTTCCTTTCAGCATATCGCTTAATGATTTAAGCGGCCGTTTATTCGGACCGGTGATCAGCTTACCACGTCGGCCATTATCAAAAAGAACATCCACCGCCTCTTGCAACATCCGCTTTTCATTACGGATAATAATCTCCGGCGCATCAAGTTCAAGCAGGCGTTTTAACCTGTTGTTCCGGTTAATTACACGGCGATACAGATCGTTAAGATCGGAAGTGGCAAAGCGCCCCCCTTCGAGGGGAACAAGCGGGCGGAGGTCCGGAGGAAGAACCGGAATTACATCGAGGATCATCCATTCCGGCTTGTTTCCTGAATCACGAAAGGCTTCTACAATATTGAGCCGTTTAGCCAGTTTTTTTCGTTTTGCCTCAGAGCCGGTCTGGCGCATTTCTTCCCTGAGTTTGACCGATAATTCATTAAGATCAAGATTTTTCAGAATATCTTTTATTGCTGCGGCCCCGATCCCGACTGTAAATTTACCGGGAAATTCTTCGCGATTTTGTCGGTACTGCTCTTCTGTGAGCAAGGATCCCACAGCAATCGTCGGCTCTTCTGATGTCACAACCACATACGAGTCAAAATAAAGAACCTTTTCCAGCTCCTTAAGACTCATGTCGCAGAGATTGCCTATTTTACTAGGCAAGCTTTTGAGAAACCAGATGTGAGCCACAGGAGAGGCGAGTTCAATATGTCCCAGGCGCTCCCGGCGGACTTTTGATTGAATAACCTCGACGCCACACTTTTCGCAGATGACGCCACGATGTTTCATTCTTTTATATTTGCCGCAGTTACATTCGTAATCCTTGACCGGTCCGAAAATTTTTGCGCAGAATAATCCATCCCTTTCAGGCTTAAAGGTACGGTAATTGATTGTTTCCGGTTTCTTTACTTCCCCATGCGACCAATCGAGAATTTTTTCGGGAGAGGCCAGAGAAATACGAACTGAATTAAATTTAAAAGGCTTTTTTTCTTTATTAAAAAAGCTGAAAAGATCTTCCACGGCAGCACCTATGTAAGAAGTTTTACGTTTTTATTCTACGCCAACAAGGCTCAATGTCCGAGCCACAAAATTCAGCCCGAACGCAGTGAGTAGACCCACTCCAGTTATTCCATAAGCTCCATGTCAAGACAAAGGCCTTGAAGTTCTTTAATCAACACATGGAACGATTCCGGCAGGCCGGCTGTGAGGAAGTTATTGCCCTTGACTATTTTTTCATACATCTTGGTTCGACCGGTTACATCATCGGACTTGACAGTAAGAAACTCCTGCAGTGTATATGCAGCACCATAGGCCTCCATTGCCCAGACCTCCATCTCACCGAGTCGCTGCCCACCAAACTGGGCTTTACCACCCAATGGTTGTTGCGTAACAAGCGAGTATGGACCGGTCGAACGGGCATGAATCTTATCATCGACGAGATGATGCAGTTTCATGATATACATAGTGCCAACCGTTACCGCGTTTTCAAACTTTTCACCGGTCAGTCCATCATAAAGGACAGATTGTCCGACCTCTTCGCACCCAGACTCAACTAACATAGCGCGAATTTCACCTTCCGTGGCACCATCAAATACGGGAGTGGCAATATGCAGCCCTGTTCCCATTTTTCTGGCCATGTCCAGAAGAGATTCATCGGAAAGGCCTTCTGTCAGGCTTGCATATTCCTTCGGAGAATAAATTTTCTGCAACTTTGTTTTTACGGCTGCAAGTTCATTTTTTTCGGCCAATTTCTGAATCTGTTCCCCGAGCATCTTCGCGGCACGGCCCAAATGCACTTCAAGAACCTGGCCGACATTCATACGCGAGGGAACGCCAAGAGGATTCAAGACGACATCTACTGCTGTACCATCCTCGAAATAGGGCATGTCCTCTTCGGGCAGAATACGGGAAACAACACCTTTATTCCCATGGCGGCCTGCCATTTTGTCTCCGACAGCAAGTTTACGTTTGGTCGCAACATAAACCTTGACCATTTTTATAACACCGGGAGGCAGATCATCCCCCTTGCGAAGTCGGTTTATCCTGGCATCGTAACGCTCATTAACAACTTCCATCTGTTTTTCAAAACGCTCAAAAAGAAGATCAACCTCACCCTGCAACTTCTCCTGGTTTGAAAACTCTATTCTCTTGATAGAAGAAAGCGACATTTTTTCAAGCACATCAAAAGAAATCTTTCCTCCCGCTTCCGAAAGAATTTCCCCATTCTTGCCAAGTAGAGCGGAGCTTGTAGTTTCTTTGCTTAAAATATCGGCTATGCCGTTTTTAATCGACTTTTTGAGACAGTTAATCTCGTCATCACGGTCCCGCTCAAGCCGGCGAATTTCCATTTCTTCAATGGTGAGTGTCCTTTCATCTTTTTCGACACCTTTACGTGAAAATACCTTGGCATCAATTACCACACCCTCAACACCAGGAGGAACACGCAGAGAAGTATCCTTGACATCACCGGCTTTTTCGCCAAAAATCGCTCGAAGGAGTTTTTCCTCTGGAGAAAGTTGTGATTCTCCTTTGGGAGTGACCTTGCCGACCATTGTATCGCCAGGCTTTATTTCCGCACCGATCCGAACAACACCACTTTCATCGAGGTTACGGAGACTTTCTTCACTGACATTCGGGATATCGCGGGTGATCTCTTCTTTCCCCAGTTTTGTGTCCCGAGCGACGGTCTCAAAGACTTCAATATGGATAGAGGTATACGTATCATTTCGTAACAGGCGCTCACTGACAAGAATAGAATCCTCAAAATTGTAACCGCGCCAAGGCATAAATGCGATTGTTACATTCTTTCCCAAGGCAAGTTCGCCTTTCTCAACACCTGGTCCATCAGCCAGAATCTCCCCCTTTTTCATTCTTTGTCCGGGCAGGACAAGTGGTGTCTGGGTAAAACAGGTAGACTGGTTTGACTTGCGGTATTTATCAAGACGATACACGGCGATACCGGTGTCAAAACCATCTGTTCCCGGCTTATCGTAGCGTACCACCACGCGATTGGCATCTACCTCCTCTACGACACCGTCACCGGCTGCAAGCAGACACACCCCGGAATCATGGGCTACTGTCTTTTCCATTCCCGTGCCAATGAGAGGGGAGGCAGTTCGTAACAGAGGAACTCCTTGCCGCTGCATATTTGAGCCCATCAAAGCACGGTTAGCATCATCGTTATCGAGAAACGGAATCATCGACGCAGCCACACTGACGAGCTGATTCGGTGAAACATCCATGCAGCTTACTTTGTCTGCACTAGCAATAACAACCTCTCCTTCTTCACGCCCTATGAGATTGTCCACAGCCAGATAACCTTCTTTGTCCACTTCAACATTGGCAGGAACAAAAACTTCTCCTTTTTCCTGTAAAGCGGTCATATATACCACATCATCAGTGACTCTCCGGTTTACAACCTTACGATAAGGAGTCTCAATAAAACCGTACTGATTTACCTTGGCAAAGGCGGCAAGGGAAACAATAAGGCCGATGTTCGGCCCCTCAGGCGTTTCTACAGGACAAATACGGCCATAGTGAGTGGGGTGGACATCACGAACCTCAAAACCAGCTCTTTCACGCGAGAGTCCTCCTGGCCCCAAAGCACTGAGACGACGCTTGTGGGTGACTTCGGAAAGTGGATTTGTCTGATCCATAAATTGCGACAGCTGGCTGGTACCAAAAAATTCCTTGATAGCAGCTGTAATCGGTTTCGGATTTATCAAATCATGCGGCATGAGTGTCTCAACTTCCTGAAGACTCATCCTTTCCCGGATAGCCCTCTCCATACGGACTAACCCCATCCGATACTGATTTTCCACCAACTCACCGACAGTACGAACTCTCCTGTTACCCAGATGATCGATATCATCGACAGGGCCCTGCGTGTCTTTCAAACGTAGCAGATAACGTACCGTCTCCATGATATCTTCTTTTGTCAACGTCTTCGTCTCAATTGGTGTTTTCAATCCAAGTTTTGCGTTGACCTTGAAACGGCCTACTTCAGAAAGATCATATGTATCAGCGTTGAAAAAGAGATTTTCAAAGAATTTTACTGCAATTTCCATAGTCGGCGGACTGCTCGGCCGTAATCTCCGATAAATCTCGAGCAGCGCTTCATCGGCAGTCTCCGCTTTATCCAAGGCAAGTGTCTTTCGGAAAGAATCCGTGACTTTAATACCATCAATAAAGAGAATTTCTATATTCTCCACTTCACTTTGGCGAATATCCTCAAGAACAGATTCAGTTATCTCTGTGTTACATGCAAGGATTACCTCACCAGTTTTCGGGTCAACAATATCCTCGGCAACGAATTGACCAAGCAAGCTTTCCGCTTCAACATCAAGCTCTTTAATTCCTGCCTCCTGCAACCGTTGGGCGAGGGCTTTGCTAATTTTCTTATTTTCCCTTGCGAGAATTTCACCGGTCTCAGGGTGAATAAGGTCATGATGTGCACGTTGTCCAACAACCATCTGTGGTTCAAATTTCTTAAAAATTTTATTGCCGGCAAAACGAACTTTTTCCGTTTCATAGAAATAGCGAAGTAGCTCAGGTGCAGAATAGCCCAGAGCTTTCAACAAAGTGCTGACGGGAAATTTACGCCTTCGGTCAATTCTGACATGGAGAATATCTTTGGCGTCGAATTCGAGATCGACCCATGAACCACGGACAGGAATAATTCTGGCTGAATAGAGGAGTTTGCCCCCAGCATGTGTTTTCCCGCCGTCATGGGCGTAAAACAAGCCCGGAGATCTCTGCAACTGACTGACAATAACTCTTTCCGTCCCATTCACAACAAAAACGCCCGATTTTGTCATCAATGGAATAGAACCGAGATAGACAGACTGCTCTTTGATGTCACGCACATTTTTTACTTCAGTCTCTGGCTCGATATCAAAAGAAACGAGGCGGACCGTAATTTTAATCGGGACCTCATAGGTCATGCCGCGCTCTACACATTCCTCAACTGTATACTTGGGCTCACCAAAATTATAACGGACAAACTCAAGAGTGCATAGTCCGTTAAAATCCTGAATCGGGAAAACAGATTTATATATACCCTGTAATCCGGATTCTTCACGGTCATCGGGATCAATATCCAGTTGCAGGAATTTTTCATAGGATAGTCGCTGCATTTCTATCAGATGCGGTTTATCAATTACTTCGCCGATCTTCGCAAAACTTTTCCTGACTCTTTTATTTGCCTTCATTAAGCTATGCCCTCGCCTGAGAAACTGGTCAAACAGTTTTTAGCCTTGTCATTCCGCCGGACAACATTATGCAGTTTAAAAACGCAATATAACGCTACGGAGATTTTACCCTCTGTAGCGTTATATTATTAAATCCTTATGATTTTTAAAATTTTTTTTAAAAATCGGATTAATATACAGAAATATCAGATAATCATATTTATTTGATCTCAACAGAACCGCCGGCTGCTTCAATTTTTGTTTTGATGTCTGCAGCTTCTTCTTTTGATACGCCCTCTTTAACTGGAGCAGGAGCACCCTCAACAAGGGCCTTTGCTTCTTTCAAGCCAAGCGCGGTAATTGCGCGTACTTCTTTGATTACGCCAATTTTGCTGCTGCCGGCAGAGGTTAGAATAACATCAAATTCAGTTTTTTCCTCAACTTCAGGAGCTGCTGCTGCAGGACCTGCAGCTGCGACTGCAACAGGAGCTGCTGCTGATACACCAAATTTTTCTTCCATCTCCTTAACGAGCTCAGAAAGCTCGAGTACGCTCATATTCGCAATAAAATTAATTACATCTTCTTTTGTCACAGACATTTTACTATCCTCCACTAAAAAGTATCAATCATTAGTTAAAATCAGTTGTTTTCCTGTTCCTTTTTTTCCTTGAGGGCCTGAAGCGCATACAAGAAACCAAGCGGAATTGCGTTAAGCACTCTGACAAAACTCGTCGGAACTGCCTGCATTACTGAAAGGACCGTAGCAAGCATAACCTCTCTGCTGGGCAGAGTGGACAGAGCTTTCAGGTCATCAGTAGTAAGAGGCTTACCATCAAGCACACCGGAACGTATTTGCAGTTCAGGGTGATCTTTGGCAAATTCGGTCAGGATTTTTGCTGGTGCGACAGGATCCGCATAGGAAACTGTAATGGCTGTGGTACCTTCCAGATGAGAACTCAGTATCTCATATGGAGTACCCTCAATGGCCTTGCGGAGCAGTGTGTTTTTGGCTACCCGAATTTCGGCATCGTTTTTTTTCAGCTCCCTGCGAAGCTGTTCAAAGCCGGCAACGGTCAGCCCTCGATAGTCTGACACAATGGCTATCTTTGCTTTCGCAAACTTACCACTGAGATCAGCTACTACCGCAGCCTTTTCATTACGATTCAATGTCCTACCTCCTTCTGAAACATCTCATCTTTCGACATTGCACCTAAAGCTTTTTAACTGTCAAAAAGCCTAGGCAGGTTTCCCGGCCTGAAAAATATCAGGCCAATACAAGATAAAGCAGTTGAAGTCGATTAGGACAGACAAGTGCTGCATCTGATCGCAGTCTGAAAAGATCTCAACAGACATCGCTAATGATGACATTAAGGATTCACACTTGTAAATGCTGCATTTATGCGGCTATTCTTGTCTCGGTAGGCCTCAAAAAAGATTAAACTTTCGTACCTACTGTCTTCGACATCAATACTACTTTGACAGCCCATAAGCTGAAGTACTTATGGGCTGCAGGTTGAAATTAAGCCTGTTTTACAAGAACACGCAACTGCAGGGGATCGAGTTTTAAACCTGGCCCCATTGTGCTCGTCAGGCTAACACCCCGCAAATATACGCCTTTGGCTGCGGAGGGTTTCACTTGAAGAATTCTATCTACAAAAGCCAGTAGGTTTTCCTGTATCTTGGCCTGGCCAAAAGATGCTTTTCCTATCATGGCATGAACTATACCGGCTTTATCAACCCTAAAATCAACTTTACCGGCTTTAATTTCTTTTACAACGCGACCAACATCAAACGTTACCGTTCCAAGTTTGGCATTCGGCATTAATCCGCGCGGACCAAGAATACGACCAATTTTACCTACTACTCCCATCATATCAGGCGTTGCTATCGTTCGTTCAAATTCAAGCCATCCCTCCTGAATTTTCGCGACATACTCATCGCCTCCGGCATGGTCCGCTCCTGCATCAAGGGCTTCCTGAATTTTATCCCCTTTTGCAAAAACAAGAACTCGCTCGCTTTTACCTGTTCCATTCGGCAGGACAACGGTGCTACGTACCATCTGGTCTGCATGTCGTGGATCAACACCCAGATTAACTGCTACGTCAATAGACTCGTCAAACTTAGCGTAACGGTTTTTCAGTAATGTTTCGATAGCATCGTCTAACTCATAAACTTTCGTTCTATCGAGCGTCCCGACTGTATTCTGATATTTTTTCCCTCTTTTCGGCATGACTTACACCTCTGCGTTATTTATCAATCGACTACTGTTATGCCACAGCTTTTTGCCGTACCGCTAACAATTTTCATCGCAGTCTCGATATCATAGGCATTCAAGTCAGGCATTTTAATTTCTGCAATTTCACGAATCTGATCTTTTGTAATATTTGCTACGCGATCTTTTTTCGGATTGCTTGAGCCACCTTTCAATCCCAGCTTCTTAAACAAGAGATTAGCGGCGGGAGGTGTTTTAGTGATAAATGAAAAAGAGCGGTCTGCATAGACGGTAATGACAACCGGAATAATCATGTCGCCTTCATTCTGGGTTTTCGCATTAAAACCTTTGCAAAACTCCATAATGTTAACACCATGCTGACCAAGAGCCGGGCCTACTGGCGGTGAAGGATTTGCCTTACCTGCCGGTATTTGTAATTTTATAAAACCTGTGATTTTTTTTGCCATTGCAATCTCCTACTATATCTCAGAAAAATGATCTTGAGATTATTCAATTAGTAGTAAAAATGATTAATCAGCCTTTTGAAACTTGTACATATTCAAGTTCAACGGGTGTTTCACGGCCGAAAATACTTACCATTACGCGTACTCTTCCCTTATCGGGATATACGGTTTCGACAACACCCTGAAAATTCGAAAACGGTCCATCTATAACTCGTACGATATCTCCCACATCATAGGTAACTTTCGGCTTCGGTTTTACGGCACCATCCTTGATTCTGCCGATTATTTTCATTGCCTCTTCATCTGTAAGAGGTTCGGGATGGAGATCATTCCCAACAAACCCTGTCACCTTTGGCGTATCGCGAACTGTATGCCATGTATCATCGTTCAGATCAACATTCAGCAATATATAACCCGGGAAAAATTTCCTGGATGATGTTTTTTTGGAACCTTTTATCATTTCAACAACTTGTTCAGTAGGAACCAAAATTTCACCAAACATTTCCTCCTGACCGGCTTTTTTGATGCGTTCCTGCATCGCCAGTTTGACTTTTTCTTCAAACCCTGAGTAAGTGTGAAGTATATACCACGCTCTTGCCATATTTATTCCAGGAGTTTTTCAGGAACCTTTTCGTATCCCATTAGTTAATAACGTAACCAATCAGCTTGCCAAGAAGCAAATCTACTGTTCCTAAGTAAAAAGAAATCATTATAACGAGTACAACAACAACTCCAGCAGTAGCAAAAGTATGCTTCTTATCAGGCCACGCAACTTTCAGAAATTCACTTTTTACTTCTTGAAAAAAAACTTTTATTTTAGATAATTCGAATTTCGACCCAGTATTTACCACCCCGGATTCATCGGATTTACTATTTTTTTCGAGTTTAAGCTTTGCGGATTTCTTCGTTGACATTGTATAGGTTACTTTTCTTAAGGAATTCTCAAAATAAATTAATGCTTCGTCAATTTTCTAACGAAGCATTAATTCTTGGCAGGCCAGGAGGGACTCGAACCCCCAACTTCCGGATTTGGAGTCCGGCGCTCTACCATTAGAGCTACTGGCCTTTTTATTTATTTACGAGTTTCTTTGTGAAGAGTATGCGTTTTACAAAAACGACAATATTTTTTAAACTCTAACTTCTGAGGAGTTTTTCGTTTATTTTTTGTGGATGTATAATTACGCTGTTTGCATTCAGTACATCCCAATGTAATAATATCTCTCATTCCAGCTTCCCTTTGTTTCTCTTTAAGGATTAAGCTATAATCTCGTTAATGACACCGGCACCAACCGTGCGTCCACCTTCACGGATTGCAAACCGGAGACCTACTTCCATCGCTATCGGCGTAATCAGTTTGCCTTCGATTGTTACATTATCGCCAGGCATTACCATCTCTACTCCCTCT
>QKJV01000293.1 GCA_003249165.1 Desulfobulbaceae bacterium
TTCTGCCTTTTGTCCTGTTTCGGAGCGTTGCCATTGGATTTCAGGATCAGCTATATTCTCTTGTTTTGTGAAAAATGATATCCGGGAAGAGCTCCATGGTCCGGGACAGATTCCATTCGCTGCTTGCCAGAAATGCGAGATGGCCTTCCCCGTCAAAAGCAAGGTTTGCCTGTTTTTTCAGTTTAAATTCGTCGAGTTTTTTTCGATCGTCGCAACTGATCCAGCGGGCTGTCGCGTAATTGACACCTTCATAGATAGCATCCACGCCATATTCTGCTTTAAGACGGGCCATTGTCACATCAAACTGCAAAACCCCTACAGCTCCGAGAATGTAATCGCTTCCCATGAGCGGGCGGAAGAGCTGCACAGCTCCTTCCTCGGCAAGCTGGGTTAACCCCTTGCTCAGTTGTTTCATTTTTAGCGGGTTTTTAAGCAATACACGCCGGAAATGTTCTGGTGCAAAATTGGGAATACCTGTGAATTTAAGGGGTTCCTTATCGGTAAATGTATCGCCGATTTTGATAGTGCCATGATTGTGAATACCGATAATATCTCCAGGATAGGCTTCCTCAACATTGCTGCGGTCCTGCGCCATGAAAATGGTGGCATTGGCAAGTGATATATCTTTGCCTATCCGATGATGGCGGACTTTCATCCCCCTGGTGAATTTACCCGAGCAGATCCGGAAAAAGGCGATACGATCCCGGTGGGCGGGATTCATATTTGCCTGGATTTTGAAGGTAAACCCTGAGAATGCTTCTTCATCCGGGGCGACGTCGCGGGTGAGGGTGGATCGTGGGCCGGGAGCAGGTGCGAGTTCGACAAATGCATCGAGCAGTTCTTTGACACCGAAATTATTTATGGCACTGCCGAAGAAAACAGGAGATTGGCTTGCTTTAAGATATTCTTCGTATTCAAAGGGATTGGCTGCACCTTCCAGCAGCTCTATGTCTTCCCGCAACTTGTCGGCTTGGCGACCAAGCAGCTTATCAAGTTGCGGATCGTTGATTCCCTTTATAATAACCGTATCCTGAGGCCGCGTTTCTTGGCTGGGGGTAAAAAGCTGCAGTTCACTCCGATACATGTTGTACACGCCCTTGAATGTTTTTCCCATGCCGATGGGCCAGGACAAAGGCGTGCACTCGATCTGCAGTTTATCTTCTATTTCCGCCATGATGTCCAGCGGGTCCTTGCCTTCTCTGTCCAGCTTGTTAATAAAGGTAATGACCGGCGTATTCCGCATGCGGCATACTTCCATCAATTTTTCCGTCTGTGATTCGACGCCCTTGGCATTGTCGATCACCATGAGAGCGCTATCGACGGCGGTCAAAACCCGGTAGGTGTCTTCGGAAAAATCTTGGTGTCCGGGAGTGTCCAGCAGGTTGATATCATAATCCCGATAATTAAATTTCATCACCGAAGAGGTGACGGAGATCCCGCGTTCCTGTTCGATTGCCATCCAGTCACTGACTGCATGATTCGTGGTTTTTCGTGATTTTACTGCGCCGGCCATCTGAATGGCACCACCAAAAAGCAATAATTTTTCAGTGAGTGTCGTTTTCCCCGCATCCGGATGGCTGATGATTCCGAAGGTTCGACGTTTTTCTATGTGTTTTGTTAGCTTACTGCTCAAAGTTACTACCTTCCTGCAAATTAAGATTAACTGTTTCCCGGAATCTCCAGGTGGTTGTGGAAATATATCGTGCGACAGAAAATGCAAAAGTAGCACGTTGTACGCCTGAAAAAAATCTCAGCATTCAGATGCGAACGAGATTTTTGCCGGGAGGGGCAATTTTCTGTGGTTGATCAAAAAAAACGGGCCGGAAAACCGGCCCGAAAATACTATATATAACCGATAAATCGATCTTTGTCCAGAATTGTCCATTAATCAATTTTTTTCTGGATAGAATCAGAACAGCCTTTTTCAGCTGCCAAAAAACGGACTTGCTATTTCGACAGCTTCCCTGTAAGGGATGTATGGTCTTTGTTAGTAGTGAAAGCAGCCTTACATGCGAGATGATGTTTTACAGAATCAGAACAAAATAAAGGGGGAAAAATTAATGGTTGCCGAGTTCAATAATGTTACGATTGTCAAAAAGGCTAATGTCTATTTCGATGGAAAAGTTACCAGTCGGACCCTTATTTTGCCAGATGGAACCAAAAAAACGTTGGGCATAATGTTACCAGGAGAATATGAGTTCAATACCGGCGACCCTGAGGTTATGGATATTCTTGCTGGAGAAATGGAAGTATTATTACCCGGCAACTCCGATTGGATCACTGTTAAAGGTGGAGAATCCTTCAACGTTCAGGGGAATGCCAAGTTCGGCCTGAAAGTGAAAGCTTTAACGGACTACTGTTGTTCTTTCGTCAAGTAAGTATAGGATGGCCTTGTCTCCATTCATTTCAGAAAAAAGAATCTTTAAGAGAACGTGCCAGCACAGAAGCGCAGGTCTACTGTGCTGGATGCCCTTTGTTTTTTTGTCTTGATCAGATGGGTGGGGCAATGGTAACAAGAATTCGCATGTCCGTTATGGCTCGGGCTCCGTGGGGTTCGCTGATATCTGAAATCAAGATGTCTCCAGGACCGGCTGGCATTGCTGTTTCGCCTTTTCCGAGAAACTCCCCGGTTCCTGCCAGGACCTGCATGGAAAGTTGGCCTTCCAAATTATGGGCGTGAACCGGAAAAGTTTCGCCCCCCTTGATGTTAAAATTAATAATTTTAAAATAGGGCGAATCGTGAATGAGATACTTTTTGATTGCCCCGTCAGCAAAAACGTTTGTCCCTTCTAATGCAATTTTTTTCATAGGTGTTTTCTCCCTGTTCTGCCTGATCTGCTAGGGAACAAATCGGTTGAGTTCTTTAGTTATTTTAATAGATAAAGACAATTCTGGATGGGAAAGTAGGGAATATTATAGCTGGCTTGATAAAATAGCCCTTGACTTGAGTCAAATCGTTTTTAAAAAACTTATGTTACTGTTTATAAAAAAATTCAGGATGCTAAATACCATCCCGTTCTCCCTCGTTTTTTTTCTAAAACCCTTTTGTACGATCATTCCTGTCATGTTGTATCGAAAGACCATTGCCTTGTGAAAGGTTATGTGGCGGAGAAATGAGTTATGGCGGGAATTTTTTCAACTCAAAAAAAATTATAAAAATCTATACGGTATGTAAATGCACTGGATATTTGACCCAGAGGCCTGGATTGCCCTAGCTACCTTGACTGCGCTGGAAATCGTCCTCGGTATAGATAATATTATTTTTCTCACAATTCTCGCTGGTCGTCTCCCTGAAAGACAGAGGGGCAAGGGGCGAACCCTCGGGCTACTGCTTGCTATGATCACCCGAATCGGCCTGCTCATGTCTCTAACATGGGTAATGGGGCTGACAGAACCGTTATTTACCGTTTTGACAAAGACCATTTCAGGGCGAGATGTCATCCTTCTCGGCGGTGGACTCTTCCTGCTTGCAAAGAGTACCCATGAGATTCACAATAATCTCGAAGGAATGGAAGAGGAAGAGCGTGAAACCAGGGCGGCTGGGTTTATCGGAGTGCTGATCCAGATTGCCATTATTGACATTGTTTTTTCCCTCGATTCAGTCATTACTGCCGTTGGACTGGCCCAGCATCTGCCAATCATGATTCTGGCCATTGTTTTTGCTGTCATTGTTATGATCTTTGCCGCAGCAGCCATCGGAAACTTTGTTGAGAATCATCCTACTATCAAAATGCTTGCCTTAAGTTTTCTCCTTCTCGTGGGATTTACCCTCATGGGAGAAGGTTTTGGGCTGCATATTCCAAAAGGCTATATTTACTTCGCCATGGCCTTTTCTGTCTGCGTTGAAATGCTGAACCTCAAAATGAGGGCAAGAAGCGCACAGCCGGTTAAGTTACATCACAAACTATGAAAATCATCCCATGGATACCGGTATTATTCATTATTCTGTTTGTCTTGTCGGGGATTGTCCCATCTTTCAGTCTCGCATTGGTTGAAAAAACCTCCTTTATCGGCGGAGATTTCCCTCAGCCGGATGCCCAGCCGGATGATACATTATTGTGTTCGGCATATGGAGGTGAAGAAACTCTTCGGTATTCAGTAAGTTGGCTTGGCATTAAAAGTGGCGAATTGGATATGCGAATTAGCCCACAGGGAGATGATGGCAATAGATTTCTTATTGAAGTGACTGTTAAGTCCGTTGGGCTGCTTGGCACTCTTTACCCGGTCGAAGATTATTTTTCGACTG
>QKJV01000085.1 GCA_003249165.1 Desulfobulbaceae bacterium
GGGAAATGGGTTTCAATATGGGGAAGCAAGGAAGTGCCATCTGCATCAGGCAGGCCGATATCGAGCAACACCAGAGCAACATGTTTTTGCGCCAGCAGATTGAGTAATTCATTTCCATCGCTCACCGCAACTACGGCAAAACCATTTTGTTCGAAATAAATCTTGAGCGGTTCACGGATGGAAAGTTCATCATCAACAATGGCGATAACTTCATCGTTATGCAGCAGGTTCTCAGGAGTAAGAGAAATATATGGGCGCAGGCCTGTATTTGAAACGCTCATTTTTAGACTGTTCTGTTAAATTTCAGAAACACATCGATTATTCTATAATGTTTGCTTATAGATATGTAACTGTCAAGACAAAAAAAAACACAGTTCCGAAAAACGGAACTGTGTTTTTATAGAATCACTTTCCGGGAATCAGGTTCCCGGAAATATTATCCATTTACATTTCCACAAGCAGTTTATTGGATTCTTCATTCCAATCAACGGTAATATACCAGACAAGCAGGAAGGCACCGATCAAAAACAGCGTTCCACCGTAACCTAAAACATCGGGCAGGAAAACATAGCTGCCGAGCACGCCATCTGACTCAAAATCCATATCTTTGAACCATGCAGTCATGATCGAGTTCGTAATACCGAAAAACGGCACAGTAATCCAGAGTTTAACTTGCCCTTCTCCTACACGCCACAGGGTACCAGTACCGCAACCACCTGCCAGCATCGCACCAATACCGAAAATAAATCCGCCAACAACACCACCCCAGCCAAAAGTACCACGAACGTAATTCATGGGAGCCAAAACCGGGTCTCCATCTAATCGCATCGGCACACCGTATTTCAGTACGGTTGCTCCAACAGCGACGATAAAGATACTCAACGCAACTGATTTTGCCATGGTGCAGTTGCCGGTCATATGCGGTTCGCGGAAACCCTGAACCATACACCAGCGACCGCGCTGCATGCTGTATCCGAGACCAGCAGCACAAAGCAACAGACCGCCAAGAGAAGCAACATAATCACTGTCTTCGTTGCCAGCATACATATACGTACCAGCAATTAATGCAACAATTGCAACAAGCCCGAGCAGGAAGTTAAGCCCCTTAGGGAATTCAACGGTTTTTGCGCCGCCGCTCCCCCAGGAAATATGTTCCATTTCCCAGTAAATGTATTTAAGCCCGAGGATTACTCCGAATACAAGCCCAAGCCACATCGCAAAACCATTAGCGGCAAGATTGCCTATCGCATTATAAAACCCCCCGACATTACATCCTCCGGCAAGGGTGGCTCCCACGCCCATGAATACACCAGCAGCTACTGCCTTGCACATTTCGAGCACAGGCGGGATGCGAATTGCAAAATCATTGCCCAGACATGCGGAAACAAATGCACCGGCTACAAAACCTATACCGATAACAGATCCGGAGTTTATCAGAATAGAACCCGGAGCATCTTCATAATAGCTAAATATACCTGATTCTAATCCGCTAAGACTGGTTATCCCGTACATAATCCAGTCGCCCCAGTTCCGGATGGCACCAACAGCACCCCAAGGCCGCCACCAAGTCATTACCAGAATGGAAAATAATGCAACCAACACACCGGTCGTGGTCGCATTCCACTCCGTCTGGCAAAGGTTCTTATACAAACCTTTAATTTTACTTCCTAAAATACTTTCCTCACTCATCTTTTTTCTCCCCTATTTTAAGTTCGCTTTTGACAGCAACCAACGTACCGTCTGAACCATACCTCAAAGGAAGTCATTTATCATTGATCCACCACCGGACGAATATTGTCCTTTACCCGCGACAAAAAAATTTGTCAAGCATGTTATAAAAGGGTTTTCTGCACAAAACAAGATATCCGGCCGGCCTGAACCATGGTTCATTTTTCGCCTTGACATAACATATCTTTCTTGTTATTTCAAACTGTGTATTAGAATATGATTTCTCATTAATCATCTCATTGTTGCCTGATTATTTCATCAGGCGAGTTGAGGTACAATTTTTCCAACGTCAAATTTGTAGTGAGGAGGAAACGATGAGTGACATTAAAAAAGCCCCTGATGATGTAAAAGCAGACCGTACTTTAGATGCTAAAGGGCTGAGCTGCCCCATGCCTCTGCTGCGTACAAAAAAAGAAATTGACAAAATCAGCTCAGGCCAGGTGCTTGAAATTTTAGGAACCGATCCAGGTTCACGTAACGACCTGCCAGGCTGGTGCACCAGGGCCGGACATGAATTTCTTGGTGAGAAAGAAGAATCCGGATATTTCCGTTTCTATATCAAGAAAAAATAATTAACTCAAACATTGTGATAAGTTTCAGCGGCGCATTTGCCAATGGCGGAGGCGCCGCTCTTGTTTATTAATGATGGAGGAATCAAATGGCAAAAAGCATCGGGATTTTTGTAACATCCCCCAAGAGTTATAAGCACGTCATAGGCATTACCAAGGCTGCCGTGGCTAAAGGCGCGAAAGTAAAAGTGTTCTTTACCTGGATGGGCACCCATCTGACCAAATGCCCAAATTTTAAAGAACTGTGCGACATGGAGAACGTCGATGTATCCATCTGCGCTGACAGCTACAAAAAATGTGGTTATGATGTAGCGGATATCCCTGCCGGACTGACACAGGAAAAAATGGCTACCCAAGCGCAGCATGGCGCGATTATCGAAGATTACGAATGCTATCTGACTTTATAGGAGGAACCGATGTCTAAAAAAGTATGCTTTATGTATCCCAGCAGCGAGTATATCCTTGATGGTGTCAGATCAGCCCTCGGCCTTGCCGTCGAAAATATGTATGCCTATGGCGTTGTCATGTACAATGAACTGGAAGACAACGTGATGACTGATTATCACAAGGAAAACATTGACTGGATTCGTGATATGGAAGGTGAAGTATATTCCATTCCTGAGGGCAATGTCGAAAAATTCGGCTTGGTAAAAATGACGCTCGAAGAACTTGGCCAGAAACTGCGGGACATGGAAATTATAGTCCCCTATGGCATCATGAGAAGCGATAAAAGCTGATTTGCGTATTTAACGCTAAGGGAGAATCCAATATGAAAATCCTGCATGTATACCGTTCAGAGCCTAATGACGATGTCAAAAAACTGGTTGAGATTGTCTCCGAAGGCCGTGAAAATGAAACCTTTAATCTGAATGTTGAGTCCCCTGATTATGATAAGCTGGTAGAAATGGTTTGGGCAGCTGATCAGACAATCTGCTGGTGGTAATATACTTTTAGGTTACAGATATTCTTATAACCCGCCATGAGTTTTCTCATGGCGGGTTTTTATTTTTATTGTACGATTTGCTGACATTATGCTTTTATATGTTCTTCCTGGAGCATTTTATCCATGTATGCAAGAAGAAAATCTCGCTGATCCTTTGTCGCATAGGCGATGCAGGAGCAATGTAAATTGCTCTCGCTTCTTATAAGCAGTTCTACAATCAATTTCTTTTCTGCCAGTTCGATCCCAAAATAAAACGGTCCGCATTTTTCATGTCCATGTTGCGCTTCTGCCAACAAATCATGAGGTACGGGCAACCAGAACATTCCATCCATTCCACCTGATTTCAGCGTTCTTTTCATGTAATTATCAAGATTGTCCCGTTCTTCCTTATTCAATTCATCAATTACAAACTGTCTCATTTTCCTTCCTTATCACCATGTTTCCCTCGGGCTCTCTTTTACTTGCTTCACAAGCTCCGGGCGCAATTGCTGCAATTTTTCTTCAAATTCCTTGGAGTATTGCCGAAGGACATCCTCTGTTTCAATGACATATGGCGTTATTAAAACAAGAAGTTCTGTCTTGTCTTCAACATCTTTCTGATATTTAAACAAATTACCTAAATACGGAATATCCATCAGGAAAGGTACCCCACTCTGTGTTGTGGTTGTGTTTCGATCAATTAAGCCTCCCATCAGGATGGACTGTCCGTTTTTCACAGCCAGCTTGGTCTGCAGTTCACGTTTTGAAATTTCCGGCGAACTTATATCTGAGGTTGTATTTTCAGTAGCTTTACTAACCGTCTGACTGACTTCAAGCAGGATAATGCCATTATAATTTATTTGGGGTGTTACTTCCAGTATGACGCCGGTATCTTTATACTGCACTGTTTTATCAACCTGACTTGTGGTGGTTATATTCTCTGTGACAGTTGTAACAATTGGGACTTGCTTGCCGACATTGACAGATGCCTTTTCGTTATTCAAAACCAGTATCTG
>QKJV01000211.1 GCA_003249165.1 Desulfobulbaceae bacterium
GGTTATTGTTGAGGAACTCGATCCTTTCCTCGAAACCCATATCAAAGCTGCCGGTATCAGCTGCAGCGGCAAGGACAAAATTCCTGCCATCGGCGAACTCAATCCCTTTATCATAAAAAAGGCTCTCGGTAAAGATACCGGTGAAGTTTTCGCTCCGGTGGATATACCTCCCCGACCACCGAATATGTGTCCCGGATGCCCACACCGAGGTCTTTTCTACAGCCTTGCCAAGCATGATGTCTTCATTGCGGGAGATATCGGCTGCTATACCCTCGGATTTCTTCCTCCATTGTCGGCCATGGATTCGTGTATATGCATGGGAGCGAGTATCGGCGTTGCTCATGGTCTGGACAAAGCCCTCGGGGAGAAAGGTCGTGGTAAAACGGCGGCGGTAATCGGTGATTCAACTTTCATCCACTCAGGAATCACCGGTCTGGTCAACATGGTCTATAACAAAAGCACATCGACTGTGATTATTCTCGATAACCGGACAACTGCCATGACCGGTCATCAGCCGAATCCTGCTTCAGGCTCAACACTTATGGGTGAACCTGCCAACGCCGTCAATCTGACGGAACTGTGCCGGGCGATCGGCGTGCAGCATGTACGCACCGTCAATCCGCACGATATTCAGGAATGCAAAAAAGTCCTGAAAGAGGAGATTGAACGGCCGGAACCTTCTGTCGTTATCTCCCTTGCTCCATGTGTTCTGCTGCCGGAAGAGAGAAAAAGACCAAAAATTCCGCTGACAACCATAGTTGACAACTGTACAGGCTGCGGGACCTGTGTTCGTCTTGGCTGCCCCGCCATTAATTGGGTTCCGTTATCCCCTGAAGAAGCAGTAAAACTTGGGAAAAAGGAAAAACAGAAAGGCTACGCCCGAATCAGTGTGGAGATGTGCAATGGCTGCGGCCAGTGCCTGGCGGTCTGTAAATTCAAGGCCATAGGCAAAGCGGAGGACAATAAATGAAACCAACTGGAAATATACTTTTCAGCGGCGTTGGTGGTCAGGGCATCCTGCTGGCCAGTGAAATAACAGCATCTGCTCTTCTGGAGAGCGGGTTCGACGTCAAAAAAAGCGAGGTACATGGTATGGCGCAGCGCGGCGGTTCGGTTGTTGCGCACCTTCGATACGGCAAAAAGGTTTACTCACCGCTTATTGATCCCGGTCAGGCAGACTTCGCCGTTGCATTTGAGACCATGGAGGCTGTACGCTACCTGCCTTTCCTGAAAAAAGAGAGTAAAGTAATAGTCAACACACATCATATCGCCCCGCCGGCTGTTGCCACCGGGAAAATGCCCTATCCGGAAGACCTGCTGACACAGTTAACCAGCCGGAATATCGCTGTCTACCCGCTTGATGGTTTCAGTATCGCTAAAAAGGTTGGCGAACTTAGAACGGCAAATATTGTTCTGGTCGGCGCCCTTTCAACCTTTTTACCGGTTGAAGAAGAGGTTTTTCTGGAAGTACTGAAAAAACGAATACCCAGAAAACTTGATGAAAACATTGCAGCTTTTCATGAAGGCCGCAAGATCACCACACAGGCTGCAGGAACCGTATAACTAAATCGGAATTGGCTCTTTGGAGAGAAAACGCCATGATATTTAATGAAGAATATGAGACATTGCCACGCGAGGCACTGGAGGCACTGCAGCTGAAAAGGCTGAAGACCCAGGTGGACAGAGTCTATGCGAGAGTTCCTTACTATCGTGCAAAAATGGATGAAGCCGGTGTTGCGCCGGGGGATATCAAAACCCTCGCCGATATCAGTAAGCTGCCGTTTACCACCAAAGATGATCTGCGCAAGAACTATCCGTTCGGGCTTTTTACCGTACCATTGGAAAGAGTGGTTCGCATCCACGCCTCCTCCGGCACCACAGGCCAGCCTACAGTCGTCGGCTACACCAAGCGGGATATCGGTATCTGGGCAGAGGTAATGGCACGTTGTCTCAGTGCAGCGGGTGCAACACAAAAAGATGTTATTCATAATGCATACGGGTACGGCCTGTTCACCGGTGGGCTGGGTGCCCATTACGGGGCTGAAAACCTTGGTGCAACCGTTGTTCCTGTTTCAGGCGGCAATACCAAACGCCAGATAATGCTCATGCGGGATTTTCGTTCCACAGTGCTTCTCTGCACCCCATCTTATGCCTTGAATCTGGCTGAAACCATGATGGATATGGGAATGGATCCCAAGGAAATGGCTCTTAAGGTCGGTATTTTCGGAGCCGAGCCCTGGAGTGAAAACATGCGGGAGGAAATCGAAAAACAACTCGGCCTCAAGGCGCTCGACATTTACGGTTTAAGCGAAATTATCGGACCTGGTGTCGCTATTGAATGTGTGGATGAACAACGCGGCCTTCATATAATGGAAGATCACTTCCTGCCCGAAATCGTCCATCCTGATACTTTCGAGCCTCTGCCGCTGGGCGAAAAGGGAGAACTGGTTTTCACCACTATCACCAAAGAGGCATTCCCGCTCATCCGCTATCGCACCAAGGATTTCTCCCGCCTGATCACTGATCACTGCTCCTGTGGCCGTACATTTTATCGGATGGAAAAAATAACCGGCCGCTCCGACGACATGCTGATCATCCGCGGTGTCAACGTCTTCCCGTCCCAGATAGAGCATGTTCTTATCAGTATCAAAGGAGTGGAACCACATTATCAGATTATTGTGGAAAGAGAAGGCGCCCTCGATACCATGGAAGTTCAGGTTGAAGTAAGCGACAATATCTTTTCGGATGAAGTCAAAACCCTCGAAGGGCTGGCGAAAAAAATTCAAGCCGAAATCAAAGACCTTCTCGGTGTAAGCTGCAAGGTTAAACTTGTTGAGCCAAAATCAATACAGCGCAGTGAAGGCAAGGCAAAACGGGTTATAGATAAACGCAAAATCTGACAATTGCAGATAACCTTCATTTGACAACGAGTTATTTAACAAGCGAGGCAAGTATGAAAGTTGAACAGATAGCGATCTTTTTGGAAAACAGGTCCGGGCGTCTTGCAGAAATTACCGGAATCTTGGCGGAAAAAGGTATCAACATTCGGGCCATGTCTCTGGCCGATACCTCTGATTTCGGCATCCTGCGCCTGATTGTCAATGACGCCAACACTGCACGCACCGTGCTCAAGGAAAAGGGATTCACGGTAGGAACCACGAATGTGGTTGTCGTCGAAGTCCAGGATAAACCGGGTGGTTTGGCCCATGTGCTCCAGATCATCAAGGATGCAAAGCTGAACATTGAGTACATGTACGCCTTTACCCAGAAAAGCGGGCAGACAGGCCTTATCATCTTTCGTTTTGAAAAGGTCGACGCGGCTATCGAGGTACTCAACAAGGCTGGAATGAAAATGCTTTCCGGTGAAGAGGTTTACGCAATCTGACGATGGTTCCTATTTTGCCTCCCGCCAGTGACTGCCACGGCAAATTGCATTGCAGATGCTTCGATTCATAAAAAGCTGCCGAGTTTTCTATTATAATTATTTGACAGTGGAGACGAATATGAAACGTTTTTTTCTTGCGACAGTTACATTACTTGCCGTGTGGATAGGAGCCGTCTGTTTTCTCACGCCGACCACAGCCAATGCAAAATCGATCAAGGTAGGAGCAATTCTGGCAGAAACAGGTGGAGCTTCATTTCTCGGCGGCCCTGAGAGCCGAACCATCAGAATGCAGGTTGACAAAATCAATGCTGCCGGAGGCATCAACGGCGATACAATCGAATTAATCATCAAGGATTCCGGCGGCAGTCCGGAAAAAGCCATCTCTTTTGCCAAACAACTCATTGAAGAAGAGCAAGTTCTCGCCATTCTCGGGCCATCTACCAGCGGTGAAACGATGGGGATAAAAAAAATCTGCGAAGATGGGCGTACGATTCTTCTTTCCTGTTCCGCGGCAGAGGTCATCGTTAATCCTGTCGCTAAATACGTTTTCAAAACTCCTCAGAAAGACAGCTATGCCGCAAAAAAAATTTTTATGGAAATGAACAAAATGGGCATTTCCAAAATAGCTGTACTGGCCGGGAACACCGGTTTCGGAAAGGCAGGCAAAGAGCAGCTTGAAACACTTGCGCCCGAATTCGGCATCGAAATTCTCGGCTCAGAGGTTTATGACAAGTCGGCAACCGATCTGAGTGCCGTTATCGCCAAACTTAAAGCAAACAAAAACATTCAGGCAGTCGTTAACTGGTCGATTGTTCCCGCCCAGGCAATTGTTGCCAAAAATATCCGAAATGGGATGTGCCTATCTTCCAGAGCCACGGTTTCGGGAATATCAAATATGTTGAAGCCGCAGGAGCAGCAGCCGAAGGCATTATTTTTCCGGCAGGCCGCCTGCTGGTGGCTGATACCTTACCGGCAGATCATCCCCAGAAACAGGTCCTTGTTCAGTACAGAGATGAATATGAAGCTCAATTCAACGAACCGGCCAGCACGTTCGGCGGCCATGGATATGATGCTATCATGACCCTCACGACAGCAATGAAAAATGCCGGCAGTTCCGATCCTGAAAAAGTTCGTACCGCTGTTGAAAATCTCACAGGATTTGTCGGTACCGGCGGGATTTTTAATTTCAGCCCGGAAGACCACAATGGACTTGATATTGATTCATTTGCCATGTTGACGGTGAAAAACGGCAAATTTGCCCTTTATACTAAATAATTAAAGCGTTACGCCACAAAAGGGGAGTGTTGACAATGACATTCCCCTTTTGTGTGCCAGCCTTTCAGGAATTCTGCTTTTCCCTGTTTAAGATGCACAGATGACATCACAACTTTTTTTCCAATACCTCTTTGCCGGGATAACCTATGGCAGCATTTATGCGATTGTCGCCATTGGATTTAACATTATCTATAACACTACCGGCATCATAAATTTCGCTCAGGGAGAATTTGTCATGCTTGGCGGGATGATCGCCATTTCCCTCCATGCCATGATGCCATTACCGCTTGCCATCTGCCTGGCGGTTGTTATCACCATGATCATCGGTGCACTCATTGAGATTATTTTTATCAGATGGCTTCAGAATCCTTCTGTTCTTCGCATGATCATCATTACCATCGGGTTATCCATTCTGATCAGGGAGGCAGCATTGCACATCTGGGGGGAAGGTGTTCGCTCCCTGCCTTATTTTAATGGCAACGAAATATCGACGATTCATGTCCTCGGCACGAATATTTCTCCTCAGGTGCTTTGGGTAATTGCCGTTTGTGCTGTTATCGTACTGCTTCTCAGCCTGTTTTTCAAATGGACCTCTCTCGGCCAGGAAATGCGTGCATGTGCATCTAACAGATTGGCTGCCACCCTCTGTGGCATCAATACAAAAAATATGGTGACCTTATCGTTTATGCTGAGTGCAGGTATTGGAGCTCTTGCCGGTTGTGTCGTTTCGCCAATAACCTATACGCAGTATGACTGTGGGACTCCGCTGGCTATCAAAGGATTCACTGTTGCTGTGCTGGGAGGACTGGGGAACAGCATGGCTGCCGTTATGGCAGGTCTTTTACTCGGCATTATCGAGTCCTTCAGCGTATCAATCGTTCCACTGGCTTTCCAGGATGCTATTTCTATTTCCATACTTCTCACAATTCTTTTTATACGTCCCAATGGTTTATTCGGTAGTAAAGAAGCTGCCGGATTAAAGGAATTCTGATGAGTATCCGAAAATATATCTCTTTTTTAATTCTGCCCTTGATTCTTATCAGCCTGCAACAACTCACCCAGTTGACAGGTACAACCTACTTTCTTACCCAGATGACGATGACAGCATACTATGCCCTTCTTATTATCGGGCTTTGTCTCGTCATGGGTTATGCAGGCCAGTTATCCCTTGGACATGCAGGTTTTTTCGCGATAGGCGGTTATACATCCGCCACACTGACAACATACGATATGACCGCTCAGCTTGCCGGCGGCAACACTCTCGTTTCTTTCCTTTCCTCATGCGGACTTCTGGTTGCCAGGGAGAACCTTTACGGAGAAAGTCTCCTCTCTCTCACGCCATGGGCTGCATTTTTTATTGCTGTTCTTCTAACCATCGCCATCGCCTTTCTTGTTGGAATACCTGTTCTGAAACTGAAAGGACACTACCTGGCGATGGCGACCCTCGGTTTCG
>QKJV01000403.1 GCA_003249165.1 Desulfobulbaceae bacterium
AAAGAAAAATCGTTTAATAGACAAAAAATATTTGCAAATGAAATTAAAAGAGTTGGAAAGCAATATTTTGTTCAAACTCCCTACAAACATTTTCCTATTGAAAGTCATAGTTGGCTACCATTTTTATCTTGGCTGCCAAGAAGTATACTGATTCCAACGCTAAAGATTACAAATAAATTTTGGGTTAAAAAAACAAATCCTGATTGGAATTTACTAAATCGGAATGAAATGTCCAACTTGTTTGGAGATGCGAGAATAATTTCCGAAAAATTACTTGGCCTAACAAAGTCCGTCATGGCTATTAAAACCACAATTGAAATGCGGCTAACAACACATGCAATCGAAGATCAAAAGCGTCACTCATTCCTTGCTCCGCTTTTTGATGCCGGTGATGCGACTCATTCATTCTTTGAGATTGCCAAATCAAATATCTAATAATATCAAACACCCTCTGGTTGAGGTGTCTACTGTATATTCAGGCCTGGTAAATTATATTTATACCACTATGTAGTTCTTGATCTGGAGTTCTTTTTGACCTAAGTTTAATTATGGGTTTTATAAATCATAGATAAAGCCAAACCTGTTGAGAGGCAGGGACGGAAAACCGCGGATCTTATTAAGATAGCCGGGTTGCCTGATTTATTATGAAGGTAGCTCGGCTTTTTTATTTTTAAAGTAATCGCTATTTTAGACAAACAAAGTTTTCAACGAAGCGATATATGGTTCCGGTTCTTTTTGAATTGGAATGGTTGAATAACAGAAAACCGGCTTAACCCCAATTCCACTTTTTTATGGCAAGATCAGTTTGAAGCATACCCATAAAAAATGAAAAGCTCTATCGAACAAGGTTAGATTGTGAGAGCGTAACGAACCACAATCTGAACCGTTTGTTGGATAAGCCCGACTATATAGAGAAAAGAGCTTTTTTGAACAAAGGTGTGGAAAGAGACGGATGAGGAGGAGATTGCCATGCGTGAAAACCATTCAGGCCAAAACTACGAAAAGGACAAGGCACTTCGGGAGAGCGAAGATAAATATCGCCGGCTAATCAATCAAATGCCTGATGGATATGCTCTGCACGAGATTATCTGTAACGATCAAGGCCACCCCATTGATTACCGGTACCTGGAAGTCAATCCGGCTTTTGAACGTATGACAGGACTCGTGGCCGAATCCACAGTGGGGCATACTGTTCTGGAAATCCTGCCACAAACCGAACCCGGCTGGATTGAGAACTATGGAAAGGTCGCTCTGACTGGTGAATCCATTCATTTTGAAAATTTCTGTCGTCATATCAAACGTTATTTTGACGTGACGGCGTTCCGTACCTCGCCCAAGCAATTTGCCTGTTTTTTTACCGACATCACCGAACGCAAGCGGGCAGAAGAAGCTTTACGGCTAAGTGAAGCCACTGTAAGAAAAAAGCTCAAAGCTATTACAGAACCGAATGGTGATATCGATACGCTCATACTCTCCGACATTATTGATACTGAAATACTGCAGTCCATAATGGAAGATTTCTATCAGCTTACCGGCATGTTAGGAGCAGTACTCGATCTCTCAGGAAATGTTTTGATCGCTGTCGGATGGCAAGATATCTGCACAAAATTCCACAGGTGTCATCCCGAAACGCTTAAAAACTGCACTGAAAGTGACACCATTCTCTCCAATGGCGTGCCTGCAGGCACATTTAAGGCTTACCGCTGCAAGAATAACATGTGGGACATGGTTACACCCATCATGATAGGGGAAAGGCATGTCGGTAATGTTTTTTTCGGGCAGTTCTTCTATGAAGACGAGACTCCGGATATAGAGGTGTTCCGCGAACAGTCCCGGCACTATGGATTCGATGAGGGAAAATACCTTGACGCGCTTAGCCGGGTACCGCGTTTCAGCCGGGAAGAAGTGAATACAGGTATGCAGTTTTACGCGAAGCTTGCCGGTATTATTTCAACGCTGAGTTTCAGTGCAATAAAGCGGTCAAGGATGCTCACCGAATACAAACAGGCCGAACTTGCGCTTGCCGCCGAAAAAGAGCGCCTTGCCGTCACCCTCCGCAGCATCGGAGACGGAGTAATAACCACTGACACGAACGGCAATATTGTCATGCTAAACAAAGCAGCAGAGGCATTGACGGGATGGAATTCCGATGAAGCAACCGGGCGTCCATTGTCCGAGGTTTTCAATATCATCAACGAACTGACACGCCAACAATGCGAGAACTCCGTTGAAAGGGTGCTTGCAACCGGCGCTATTGTGGAATTGGCAAATCATACCAGTCTGATAGCAAAAGATGGTCGAGAAATTGTAATAGCCGACAGCGGTGCTCCGATTTATGACAATGAAAACCAAATTGTTGGTGTTGTCCTTGTTTTCCGGGACATGACCGAAAAGCAGAAACTCGAAGATTTCATGCAAAAATCGCAAAAGTTGGAATCTCTTGGCGTTCTTGCAGGGGGAATCGCCCACGACTTTAACAACCTGCTTGGTGGCATCTTCGGCTATATCGAAGTGGCACTCGGGGAAACCACGGAAGAGAAAGTCTCAACCTACCTGGCCAAATCATTAAGTAACATCAACAGGGCTCGCGCTCTTACACAGCAATTACTGACCTTTGCCAAAGGCGGCGCTCCTATAAAAAAAATTCAGAATCTTTTCCCCTTTGTTCAGGAAACAACTCAATTTGCGCTGAGCGGTTCATCGGTTTCGAGCAGATTCCAGATTCAGGACAACCTGTGGCTATGCGATTTTGACAAAAACCAAATTGGTCAAGTTGTCGATAACTTGATCATAAATGCCCAGCAGGCCATGCCGGATGGCGGCACGATTGAGGTTTCGGCCCGTAATATATCTTTGCCCGCAAAAGAGCATATCCTACTTGCCGCTGGCAATTATGTGAAGCTATCAATCAAGGACCAGGGGATAGGGATACCGAAAGAATTCCTGCCTCGTATTTTTGATCCGTATTATACAACAAAACTCAAAGGGCATGGGCTTGGTCTTTCCACCTGTTACTCAATTGTCAATCGGCATGGCGGGTGTATAGATATTGAATCGGAGCCGGGCAAGGGCAGCACATTTCATGTGTATTTACCGGCAGCCATTGAACCCATTTCAATCCCAGCAGTAAAAACAGCAGGGAAGCATAGAGGAAGCGGTACTTTTTTAGTCATGGACGATGAGGAAGAAATTCGCAATATTATGCAAATATCGCTTGAATCTTTTGGCTACACGGTAGTGCTCAAAGAGAATGGAAAAGATGCTATTGATTTCTTCGTGACAGAAACACAAGCAAACCGCAAGCTTGCCGGAATGATTTTCGACCTTACCATACCCGGCGGCATGGGCGGCAAAGAAGCTATCAGAGAAATCAGGAAAATATGCTCAAATACTCCCGCTTTTGTAGCAAGCGGCTATTCGATAGACCCGGTCATGGCGAACCCTGAAAAGTACGGATTCAATGCAAGCATCTATAAGCCTATTCAAATGGCCAAACTATCGGAGATGCTCGAAAAGCATTTGAAGAAACTTAAATAACCAAGGCTCCAAAAAATTCTCATTGGGACGAGGAGGGTTTTTTCAGTTGCTTAGTATGTCCTTATCACCATGCTGACGTGGTCAAGAAAAAATGGACATTCACCTTTTCCTTGGCTGATAGAAAATTGTTTGATTTATACATTGAATACTATTCACCTTGCCGTTCCCAATCTCAAGAATCTCTCGATTCGCTCAAGCTTGACATTCTACTACTGTACTAGTGTACTGCTAAACTTGTTGAAAAAGAAAAATCCTAAAATTTTTTATATGAAAAGCGTCATTTTTTGCTTTAATAATTCGAAAAATGCCACATTAATGTTTAATATATAACGGACATTGGGGGAGGCAAAATGCCCTATTTTATACTTTATTCAGCGATAAATGGTTAATTCCACAGAAACAATCAGAAAAAAAGGTGAATTGTAGTCAAATTTCTGCCTGCTTAATAATGAGGTGAAGAAGCTGCGGAATAATGAAATGCAATTTGAAATCACATTCGTCTTGGAGCAGGCTTCAGTTAAACCGGATGGTAACCGGGTAAATCCCCCCGTAGATTTGACTAATCATGTTGCGCAATCTCCAGCTTCTTGCCAATATTTACCTTCCCACCCAGATTCTTGAGAAAATCATCATGCATTGATTTTCGATGGACGATATAATATGTATTTTGCTGAACAATCACTCAGGTTT
>QKJV01000117.1 GCA_003249165.1 Desulfobulbaceae bacterium
TGTCCATTATACAATCTCGTATTCTATGGTTGATCTTGAAAGGTCCGGGGAAAAATTTACCTCAATTCCGTCGAGGAGACCCAAGGATGTCAGCCGTTTCACCGCACATCTTTTCCATCCGTAAAAAACGGACTGATCAGCCGCGGATAAAATTAATCGTATTTTATCCATCCCCCGTTTTGTTTGCAAGACAGATAACAATTTTCGTATTTTTTTAAAAAATAATCGTGACAAAACCAGCTCACCAAAGCCAGGGTGGTAAGGCCCTGCTATAATGTCACGCTCAAGAGAATCTGACGGTTGCAAGCCCATTCGGACAACCGGGATCCCTGCAGCAGAAAAAATATCCTTGAGTCGGGCACAGAGAGCGACCGCTCTATTTAAGGAAAGTGGCCGATACTCCCCCATAGCATATAATTCAGCCAGAGGACTTGCGGTGAGCACCAACGCTGGATAAATCCTGACCATATCTGGTCGCAAGTCAATCAACTTCCGCGCCCCATCAAGAAGTCCGTTTGTTGTCTCGCCCGGTAGTCCAACCATGATTTGCCCGCCGACAGAAATCCCCGCCTGCTTTAAACAGGCAACAGCAGGAGGAATCTGCTCAGCGCAATGCCCACGCCGGCATCTCGTCAGAACTTCTGGCTCAAATGACTGAATCCCCAATTCGACCAGTGCCACACCACGCTCTTTTAAAAAAAAGGCCGTTGTTTGGTCAACATAGTCAGGCCGAGTGGAAAGACGAATCAGGTCCACTTCGCCGTTACGAATAAAAGGCTGGACAGCCTCAAGAAGTTCCACCTGCCTGCCGCGTTCAAGACCGGTAAAACTCCCCCCGTAAAAGGCAACCTGCACCTGACGTTGTACATCTCTGGGCCAAGCCAGACACCGAACAATTTCCTCGTGGATTTTCTCAGCCGTCAGCCACCGGCTCGTGCCGGTGATGACATGCTGGTTACAAAAAATGCATTGATGCGGACACCCTTGATGGGCAATGAAAAAGGGGATAATAAAAGGGGTTGCAGATTTCGTACCCGCCACGCAGTTCAACCGATTGTATCCACTGAGGCAAACTCAGGCTCATGCAGAGGGAGCAGGATATCAGCCATATCCCGGACTTTAAGCATCAAATTATACGCTTCATAGGTATTGACGCTTGTTCCCGGCGGAATCACCTCAAGTTCCATAGCGCGCACTGCGGCAGGCGGATTAAAATTTTCACTGATCACGCAAAATCCGGTAATAGCCGCTCTGCCTTGAGAAGTATCCACCAGAACCGTCATTCCTCCAGGGGTATGTGCCGGAGTATGTAAAACGGAAATACCCGAAACAACCTCCCGATCAGCATTGATGGTTTCAATCTGCCCGGCTTCTTCTATTTCCATGATGTAGTCTTCAACATACCGGAAATCGAGCGGATGCGGGTCATGAATCGTTGCCAGTTCCTTCTCATGAATAACGAATTTGGCATTGACGCATTTATAATCATTTTCACAATGATCGGCATGCAGATGAGTGTGAATTACCAGGTCGATATCTTCCGCCTTAAGCCCCCATTTAGCCAATCCCTCTTCAAAGGTATAGATGCGGCCACCAATATTCTTCTCACGGTCTTCGGACTGGATAGGACGCATCTCTCCAGTATCTACCAGAATTTTTTTATCCCCTCCCTCCAGATACCAACAATAAATCGGGATTGTATAGGGTTTCCCATAATCATGTTGGTAGGTCATCATGCCCTTATCAAAAACCTTTGTTCCCATGACAATCGGATGAATTTTAAAAAGACTCATTGTTTCCTCCACGCAGTTATTTGTCGGCAAACAGGACGTTCTTTTCGATGAGATGACAGGAGAGTACCACAAAAAGAGTGATTTTTCACCCATGAAGGGTCGAAGAAAAAAAATAAATAAAAATGTGGGTCAATTTAACTCACCCGGCGCTCCTCAGATAACATATAGCATTGTTGCAGTGTGGACAAACCTCTCCAAGTGAATAAGAGAGATGGCGGGCATGCTTAAATACAGCGACTGCTGTTTTATTTTTTTGATTAGCCTTAGCCTCTTTTTTCAATCCGGCGATACTTCTCGTAATGTCTTCGGTTGAATAATTACGTTCTCCCGCTTCCAGAATAAGCATGGCGCAACTCAAGCTAAGCAAGGCAAATTTTTTCCTTTTTCCTGATCGATCCGTTGAAATAATATAGCCTGACTCACGATCAGCCTGATCGTATAAACTTTCCGTATAATGGTGAAATTTTTTCACGAGTTCTGCCATAAGCCTGCAGACTGAAGAAATTTCCATCTCAACCAGCCGAATTCCAGCAAAAAAATCATCACCTCCGAGGTGGCCGGCAAAATTCTCTTTTCCTGTTGAGGATATGACATCCTTGAGCAGATCGGCGAACATTAAAATGGCCCGATCCCCCCGGCGGAATCCATAATAATCATTAAAGGGCTTGAAATCATTAAAATCGAAATAAATCAAGGCATAGCCGCTTTCCTTGTCATCAAACGCCCGGGCGAGATATTCGCCGATGAGACTGTTCCCGGGCATTTTGGACAAAGGATTCTGATCCCGGGCAATGGCTATTTTTTTCTCATTCAGTATTTTGATTATGGAGGTATTGCTTAAAAAACCGGCATATTTTCCATCGATTGTCAAAATTATCCCTTCAGGATCCTTGGTCAATGAAAAGACCTCTAATATTTTTTCTATGGAAAGGGTCTGTTCCATGACCGGACAATATGAGAGGAATTCCTGCACTTTTTTCCCCAGACTTCTATTTAAAAGCAGGTTACGGCCATATTCAGTATACACATAATCCTTCAAATGTACCTCACGGACGATCCCCAATGGTTCACGGGAGTTACTCAGAAGAGGAAAAAAAGTCCGCTCTTTGTTCTGGCGGAATTTTTTAAGAATTTTTTCCAGCTCATTACTACTGTCTCCTTCCTCACCAAGTATGATGGGGGGAATATGATCTATATTTGCAGCTAGAATGATCTCATCTTCCGTATTTCTTCTCCGGTCTTTTTCACTTAATTGCTCTATTTCCGTATATTTCAGTTTAATTTCGTGGATAACGGCTGTCGGATGCTGAACAAAATATCCTTGGACATAGTCACAACCTATATCTTTGCAAACATAGTACTCTTTTTCTGTTTCAACTCCCTCGGCAATCACCATACTTCCAATGATGTGCGCAAGATCAAGTACCTTTGAGACAAAGAGTTTCTTTTTCGCATCCGTTGCAATGCCGTTAATGAAAAAACGATCAATTTTGATGAAATTCGGTTCGGCGAAATAGAGAAGCTGCAAACCGGAAAAACCGGCACCGAAATCATCCATGGCAATTTTGAAGGGAGAAGGTCTGCTTTGCCGGCAACAACGACAAAATTCCTGAAAATCAACAATCGGATGCTTCTCTGAGATTTCCAGACAAAAGCTGTCCGTATGCAGGCCAAGTTTACCAATGAGAGAGGAAATTTTTAAACTCACTTCATCAGGTGCAATCAGAATACGGTTATCCAGGTTCAAAAAAAGAGTAGTCTGTTGAAAATGGGGCAGGGATGTAAATTTATTGATTGCTTTTTCCCAGAGCAGGTACTCGAAATGGGCCAGACTATTATGCTGATATGCCGTTTCGAACATCTCTGTAATTGATAAAAAACCGGCATTATCCCAGTTTCGTACCAGAGCTTCATAGCCAAGACAGACGCCGGTGTGAATATTAACAATAGGTTGCAAGGCATAGTCCAGAGCATCTACTATGCTCTGCCAGTCCAGTCCGCCAATTTCCCAGGGAACTACGGAAGAATCAATTATTTTCGGGAATGTCAGTTTTTCCGCGTTAAACATCCGGGCAATTTCCTTGTTTAAAGAGAAACGAATCCCTTGCTTTTTCTGCCCGCAAGAAGAGAGACCATGAGCGCAGCGTAATTGAATGTATCAACAAACTCAAACATCGGATAAATCCAACCAGCCTCTCCCGGCCTGCTCAAAGAGGTAAAAAAATAATGTTGATCTCGCAAGTTGGAGGGAGAAAAACTGTTAGACTGCAATAATGCTATTCTATAGGAATTTCCTCACGGAAAAAACAAAATAATATACTTAACTTATAACTCTACTCGGTAAATATTACATTATCTTTACGATTATATAAGGAATTGATTTGGATCTAACCTTCTTCCCATTTCAAT
>QKJV01000291.1 GCA_003249165.1 Desulfobulbaceae bacterium
GTGGGCGCCACCGATATGCGGAAATCGATTAATGGTCTTTCCTTGCTGGTTGAAACATCTTTTGTTCTTGATCTATTTTCCGGCAGCTTCTTTGCCTTCTGTAATCGTAGGAAAGATCTGGTGAAAATACTTTATTGGTCTGGAAATGGGTTCTGTATCTGGATGAAACGGCTGGAGGAGGAAGTATTTCGTTGGCCGGAATCAGAGCAGGAGGTTTTGGAGGTCAGTAAAACAGCTCTTGACTGGCTGCTGCATGGTCTTGATCTCAATCAGGCGCACAAGAGATTATCGTATTCCTCCGTCGCCTGAAACAAAGTCGGCAAAATTCATAAAACATTAGTATTATCAATGGTTTTATGGTAATTTCTTGTTATGAAATTTGACCATTCCACATTGCCGGACAACCCCGAAGAACTCAAGCGCCTTCTCGTCGAAACAGAGCGCCGGTACGAAAAGGAAAACACCCTGCTTCGCGAACAGATCTCACTGCTTTATGCGCAGTTGTTCGGGAAAAAGAGCGAGAAATGCCCTGGCGAGCCACAGGGAACACCGCTGCCGTTGTTCGATATGCCCGAACCTGAAGAGATGTCGGCGGAGGAGCCTGTTCAGGTGGAACCGCATATCCGCAAAAAATCCGGTCGCAAACCATTGCCGGAAGCTCTGCCGCGCGTTGATGTGGTTCACGATATTCCCGAAGAAGAAAAGTCGTGTGGGTGTGGCGCGCCATTGCAGAAAATCGGCGAAGATATTTCAGAAAAGCTCGATATTATTCCCGCCGTTATCCGGGTGATCCGACATATCCGTCCTAAATACGCCTGCCGGGCCTGCGAAGGAATTGAGACTGAAGGTGGGACTGTAAAAATAGCTCTCGCCCCGAAGCAAATTATCAGCAAAGGCGTGGCAACAGCAGGTCTGTTGGCCCATGTGCTTACCGCCAAGTTCTGTGACGCACTTCCTTTTTATCGACAAGAACGGCAGTTTGAACGGTTAGGTGTGACAATTTCACGGTCAACCATGTGTAATTGGGCAATAAAAGCAGCAACTGCCTGTGAGCCGCTTCTTGAACTCATTCAAAAGGAGATTCGTTCCGGACCGTTGATCAATATTGACGAGACAACAGTGCAGGTTCTGAAAGAAACAGGTCGCCAGCCCGAGACTACATCCTATATGTGGGTTTGTCGCGGAGGTTCGCCCGAATCGCCTGTATTGCGTTATTATTATTCCCCTTCCCGTAGTGGCAAGGTTGCCGAAGATCTGCTTGCAGGTTTCAAGGGTGTGGTGCAATCAGATGGCTACAAAGCCTACAATTTTCTTGATAACTCGGAGACGATTGTTCATGCCGGCTGCTGGGCTCATACCCGCCGGAAATTCATGGATGCCAAAAAGGGACAAGGCAAAAACAAGAAAAGCGGCAGTGTGGATATTGCACTGAATTTCATACAGAAGCTGTATGGTTTTGAAAAAGACGCTGCCCAAAAAGAACTTTCGGGCGAGTCCCTGGTCTCTTTTCGCCGCAAGAATGCAGGACGAGTTCTTGATGACTTTCTTGTCTGGCTTGAGAAGAGGAAATTGCAGGTTACTCCGAAAAGTCTTTTGGGAAATGCCATCAATTACACTCTGAATCAGTGGCAACGGCTGATTGTGTATCTAGATCATGCCGCTATGACACCAGATAACAATCTGGCTGAAAATGCCATTAGACCCTTTGTCGTCGGAAGGAAGAACTGGCTCTTTGCAGGGACAGCTGCCGGAGCAGAAGCAAGTGCCAAATTGTATAGCTTGATTGAATCTGCTAAGGCATGTGGGATTGAGCCTTATCGCTACCTTCGATATATCTTTGAAAAACTTCCTTTTGCAACAAGCAGCGAAGATTATGCCAAACTCTTACCTGCAAGGCTGAAAGAACAAGACTTGACGATCAGTTGCGATGCCACTGGTGTTTAATCACCGCTTACCGTTTTCTCACAGGAAGAAGATCTACCAGTTCATGGATAATCTTCAGTCCGGAATTTCTCTTTTATTGTTAAGCGTCAGAGGCAACGGAGATCTCTTGGGAGGAGCCATCTCATGTTTAAGCAAATTGCAAAAATGTTGAGATTCGACTGGGCTATCTCAAGTGTCAGGTTTATGAGCAGTTAACAAATGAGATGCAGCGAGTCAGGGAGGAGCATTGCGGGACTATGTGAACTCTAAAACTATGGAATTTTTCGTTCGTTTTCTCTTTTATTTTTCAATTCTTCATCGGTGTAGATAATTCCACTACCAATGCCACTAAACCTATCTCCCCCTCCAATGAATGTTGGACCGCTATTATGTCCACCACCTTTAAGACCTGGAAATATTAACTGCGCAAGTACTGCAGCGAGAGAAGAAACAATTAATCCAACTACTAATTCAATCAAGAATGATTTTAGCGCAAAATCTTGAAGTAAAAAATAACCAATTATATTGGCTGCAAATCCCACGATACAACCCATGAATATCGATCTTCTACCAAAAATAGCTGCAAAAACTATCGCAATTAATATTGTTCCATTTTCCATTTTTTATTTTAAGAGAGTCCGGTTGACGGCTGGTTATGTGATTTGTTTATCTTTTTCCTTGTATTTAGATAGGCAGTTAATGAGACAAATCTTATGGAAATTAAACCGATTGGGAGCATGATACTTCCTGCCAAAACTTTATTTAAAAATTCTTCTGATATCTCATCCCAATATTATTAGGCTATTTTCTCAGGAATTCTTCCTGTTTTAATAATCCCAAGGATTGATAACCTTAAGACCTACGGCTTGGAAGGGGCTGACGTCTCGTGTTGCGACGCTAAATCGGTTAGTAGCTGCAATGGCCGCAATATATCCGTCTGCTGCAGCAATTGCTAATCCGGCGGATTTTGCTTTTGCCATTAGCTCAGCATAAGCGATCGTGCAATCCATATCAAAAGGACGTACATGCCCCGAAAACAGTGGCAAAATTTGATTTTCAATACTGGACTGCAGTTCATCTCGTCGCCTTCCGGTTGGAAGGTTTGCAACGCCAAAACGCAGTTCAGCAACAGTGATTGCTGATAAATATAGCGTTTCTAGTGATTGTGCATCAAGCCAGCTAATAACACGTGCATCAGGCGACCGACGCAAAGGTTCCGAAATTACATTTGTATCTAACAGTATCATTCGAAATCCATTGGCTTGGCAGGAGTTTTATCTCGGCTTTGATCAAAAACAGAAAACTCATTATCGGTTAAATTGATTTTGCGACCAATACCGACAAGCAATGATCCAAGTTTCACCCTTCCTTCCGGTTGGACTGCCTTTTCCAGTATTTCACGAATTTCGGCTTCGGCGCTTCGACCATGCAGTGCGGCTCTAACACGCAAAGCGCGATGGACCTCATCCGGTACGTTTCTGACAGTAACTGATGGCATGATATCACCTCCATTTAGTGCTTTGTTTGATTGCATTATAGCACAATGCAATCAAACAAGGCAAGCTGCATCATTATCAAAAATGATGTTACAGATGGTGGGTCAGGTTTGAGTTGCTGAAGCAGGATATTTGCATTGAGCAGGGGAGGAGTAATCTCAATTTAAAGCAAATTGCGAAATTGTTGAGATTCGCGGCGGCAAGGTTCAGTGAGTTTCAATGAAGAGAAGCGTTTCGGTGTAATGGACAGCAACTCCTAACGTTTTTATGATCATGGCGTATACTATATCTAAGGCATTTACGCCTACAACCCAACAACAGGAGGTGTGCTATGAAAGTTAACAAAGCCGTCGATTTCCATCTGCAGTATCACAGGGCAAATTCCAAAAAAAAATACTGTCAAGACATGTGAGTTCGTCCTCTTCAAATTCACCGCACGCTTTGGTACACGCGACTTGGACAGTGTTTCTAAAGAAGATGTGCTGGATTTTCTGACGTCCATAACCAAAGACAAGAAACAGGCCACTAAGAGAAACCGTTTCTCAGTATTGTCAGCTTTTTACAACTTCACTATTAATACCGCTTGCCCTGCATTATCCAATCCCTGCAATTCTTCTGTGATCAGAAAGATTTTTAAACGTCCTCAGCGTATTCAATGGCAAATAGTTGATAAGGAACTGGTCGATGAAATAATCTTCCGGACCGGAAAAATACGCGACAGAATCATGCTCGAACTCATGGCGAG
>QKJV01000086.1 GCA_003249165.1 Desulfobulbaceae bacterium
GCATCGGCCCCTTCATCGCAGATCATCTGCACGGCATCACGACACTCTTCAAAAGAAGATCCCATCAGATCAACCGGTTTAGTTGGACGCAACCCAGGGAAACTTGGTTGACGAAAAGCGGACAAGGCAACTTCCAATACATCTCCATACCATTTGCTGCCGTTGAAACGTTCGGTTTCCCGAAATTTACACTGCCCTCCTACATAAGGAAATGTGTAGCTGCTGTCGACCCACAGCCCCGCTTCAGACAAGGCCGCCAGAGTCTCTTCGGAAGCGCCCATGTTGCCCGCCCGAAATGCAATGGGTCGTTCCCCTGTCCAACTCTCCAGCAAATCAGCTCCCCGAACAATCAACTCTTTCTGCCACATGTGGGGCAGCTCGGCCATCTGATCCGTTTTCTGAAAAGACTTACCCGCTCGATGCAAACCATAATGGACATGGTTGGGATGAATATGTAACTGAATATCATGTCCTTTTTCCACCAGATATCGAGCTACCGGTTCGGTTTCCTCAGGCCAACCCAGGTCTTCATTAAACGGCTCAAGAAAAAATGTGGCTTTTAGGTTCGCCTGTTCGAGGATGTCACAAATCAGTGGGATTCCCAGTTGTTTTCCTCCGTACTCGCCCATCATCCCTAAGCGGGGAGAAATCGGCCTTAAGACCGGATCATTCCAAGCGCCCCCCATGCTACATTCCACATCGAAGGTCATTAAAACACCAGGCGGCATATTCCCTCATCTAGTAGTACAAATGTCAAAAAATTCACCAGTTCTCACTCGAGCTATTGATGAGCTCCATCCGGATGACCAATGATGTCATGCCCTCGGGCACCAAGCTTCTTTAACATCTGTTTAAAATCTACCAAAAACGGCTTGGGATCAGTTAACAAGAAAGAATCATCTTTAGTCCACGGACCGCTATTCCAAAGGAAAATCGCTATGGCAGCAATCGGATTAAGCGGCGACTGGCCGGGTGGCAACAAATCTTTTCGCAAATGTCCCAGCAACCAATTAGCGCAGCCACCGAGAATTCTAGAACGAAGCCCGATACGATACTTCTTCTTTTGCATATTCTCCGGTTCAAAATGGCTTTGCCACAACAGGAAAGGCGCTTCAAAACCCGCCATGACTACAGTCGGCAACCCCCCACTGAACCGTGGGTTGATTTCCAGAAAGATGTATTGTTCGCTCTCAGGATCATAATGGAACTGAACACCGGCAACTCCTTGCCAGTTTAAAGCTTGCAACAACTTCACCGTGTCGTCGATAACCGGTTGATGATGGCAGCTAACCCGCTGCACAGTTACCCCGCCGGCCAACGGCATATGGTGTTCACCGATATAGTCACCCGTCGCAAAAGGTTGGCCGTTGTGCATGAGAATCTGCACGTGTTCTTCAGCACCAGGGTGATACTCCTGAACAATGACATTATCGGCAAAATTTTTGAATTGCTCGTACCAACCTTCAAGTTGTTCCCGATTCTCCGCATAAGCCGCCTTTAAAGGAACTTTCCCGGCATCAATATTCTGCCGACGAGTACGAAGAACCAAAGGGAACTTTAAAGCCGACCCGTCATGCTGCGCCATGAGCTCATCAAGCCGCATGCCTTTGGCCACCGGGACGCCCAGTTCGGCACACAAGGTTTGCAGGTAATCTTTATCCGTCGATTTATCAAACAATTCACGACTCGGGGAAAAAAGATGAACCTGCGGCTCGAAACGATCACGAATCGATATCAACGCATTATGGTACCCTTCAGAAACCGGTATCACCGAACCGACATCGAGTTTCCGAACCAATTGTTCAATTTCATCAGCGAACCCCAGTTGATTCGGTCGATGGTCAAGCGTCCATGCACTTGCTGAATATCGGCTGTGTGCCGATTGGCCCTCTGCAGAATTGACAATGGCATGGACGGTTAAGCCATTACGAGCCAAACTACGCACGACCCATAACCCAACCTGGGTATCACCGACAATAGCCAAAACTCTTTTTTTGCGATCTTGTTGGACAAGTGCTTTCTTAAGGGATTTGACACATCGCATAATTGGATCCTCACATCGATGGGATATCTAGTAAACGTTATTGGATTGGCGAGGTAATGATGAAGAACGGCCCGTAGCAATCAAGGTTATCACAACCGTTAACATGCCTTTTTATCTTAATATTTTTATACAATACGTCGAAACACTTCCCTGACTTCCTCGGCGACCCGCTGCCAATCGCGTACTTTGCTCATTTGCACAACGTCATCAGCATTCCATTCGGACTCGAGGACTTCAGAAAGAGCCTGTTTTAACGGTTCGACTTGCTCAGCAGGAACAACTCGGCCCACCTCAGGAGCAGGAAGGATATCAGGAACCGCTCCCACGTCGGTAGCTACCACCGGAGTTCCACTCGCCAAGCTCTCAAGGACGGCATTGGGGCAGCCTTCCCGGTAAGACGCTAACACACTAACGTTAGCTGCATTATAGTAAAGAGGTATTTTTTCAAATGGCTGGCGGCCAGACAAAATTAAACGGTCAGCAACCCCAACTGACCGGGCAACTTCCTGCAATTTTTCAGGCGTCCCGCCTTGGGCGGCACCGCCGACAATAACAAGTTTAACATCCTTTGGCAGATGGGAGAGGGCATGGAGCACTTCATGGTGCCCTTTTCGATGACCGAGATGGGCTACGGTAACCATTAATCGCCCGTCTTCCGGCAACCCCAGCAAGCTTCGACATTCTTTTTTATTTTTTGGAAAAAACCGCTCTTTATCGACGCCATTAGTAATCACATGCAGTCGTTCTGGTGCTACTCCCAGCTTACGAGCCTCATCCGCCATTTTCGAAGAAACACTGATAACTGCCGCAGCACCTTGTAGCGCATTGGCGCATTGTCGAGTCTGAGAGGGGACTTGCAAGCATTCATAAATTTTCCCTCGCAGAGTAATAACGTACGGGATGCCCATTTTTTTAGCGAGTAAACCGACACCTACGCCGTCAGGCCAAACAAAATGGACATCAAGCACATCGGGGCGCCAAACTTGGCAAAGTTTGCGGAGCCAGTTTTTCAGGCCTCTGGCATAGAAGTAAGCGTCTGAGTTTTTCAATACCCCCGGGAAATAAAAAAAAGAAGGACGGTAAACATTCAGGGCTTGCCAAAGTTGAGCTTCGTCACAACCAACATTGGGAGTCACTACAGGAAACCATGGAGTCGGGGCACAAACGTTAACTTCCTCAAGTTGGGCTAAAGCGGCAAGACGTTGATAGACAAAAACTCCCCATGAGGGATTATTCTGGTTCGGGAAACAATAAGAGAAAGATAGAATTTTCAAAATAACACCGGTATCTAGCTATATAAAAATGTCAGATATTTACTTCAAAAAATATAACCTGTCTTATCAATTTGATACAACAACTAAGATTAACATTAGTATTGTAATATAGGCTTAAAAAATTATATCCGTTTAGGGATACGAACTCTCCATCCTTCTAATGCAGCCTTAAAAGCTAAATCTGAAAAACCTTGGTCAATTCCTTGACGCCGAATATCGTAAGCATCAAAATTTAAATAATTGACCCCACCATAAGCAGAAAAGCAGTATTTAATTCCAAGCTGTGGCAACATATGTCTGACTGTTTGAGGCAAATCTTCTGCTCGACCATGTGGATAGGCGAAAAGCTCGGGCGCAGCATAGTTTCCTAATTTTTTACGTAAATCTTTTTGCCCAAACCGAATTTGCTGAATCGCTTCTGACTCGTTTAGCATAGAAAGGTTAGGATGTGTAGCAGTATGAGAACCAATAGAATGTCCCAACTGAGCCATCTCAAAAATCTCTTCCCAAGATAAACTCTCGACTTTCTTACCTAATTTTTTTATATCATGAGGGAAAGGGTTATCAGTACCAACTATGCGTGTGGAGACAAAAAAGGTTGCTGTTAAATTTTGTTCGGAAAGATATTTAGCTGCCGCAAAATTATCCCTATACCCATCATCGAAAGTAATCATAACGGATGTTTTAAAGCGAGGGAGTTTTGCATTAGATAGAAAATTTTGCATTGAAAGAAAATTATATTTTTTTTTTATAATTTGAACTTGTCTTTTAAATTTTTCAACACTTACAGTAACAGAATCTGAAAAATTATCGCTAATTCTATGGTAAACTATAACTGT
>QKJV01000236.1 GCA_003249165.1 Desulfobulbaceae bacterium
TAATGCTGTTCACGCATCCATCTCCCGATCGCCTTGGAACAGAACAAAACCCCTTTTAAGCCGGTATCCACCATGGCATCCCAGTCATTTTCCGAAACACTCCAAGCTGGTACACTTACAGCATACCCTGCATTATTAATCAAAATATCCACCCGCCCGACAACTGTCCTGACATAATCCGCAAGCCCGTCTATTTCGACAGGATTACGGATGTCCACCACATAGACATCCGCATTTCGACCCATCAGACTAATCTCATTTTTTACTTCAAGCAGTTTTTCTCTTCGGCGGCTGCAGAGGATAAGATCGGCTCCGGCTCCAGCAAGTCCCAAGGCAATTGCACGGCCGATTCCTTCACTTGCCCCGGTTACCACGGCAATTTTGCCAGAGATATCAAAGTCTGTTGTTTTATTTTGCATTTTCCCGATTTTATTTTCATTCTTTAACATAGACGCTCATTAACGGAGAGTCCGGCGTATGATATCTGCCGAGAAGGGTTTACCATGAGCGGGATAAATTGTTTCAGCCCCTGCGGAGAGCAGTTTTTGCCAACTTTTCCTGACCTGTTCCATATTTTCCGCCAGTATTGGCAGACCTGGAGAAAAACGCAAGGGGAATCCAGCCATAGCCAGATCTCCGACAAATGCTTCACCAGAATCCAGCAAAACAGAAACGGACCCCGCCGAATGTCCAGGAGTATGAATAATTCTTCCAGCGATGCCATATTCGGCAAGTGAAACATCTTCATCTCCCAAGATGATATCTACCTTTGCAGGTGAGATATGGGAAAATGGCTTGCATAGAGATATAAGCCAAACCAGAATCTGCCCCCAGAGGGTCCCCCCTGGCGGAGTTGGCTGAAGAGATTTTTCGAGCACATCCTTTTCCCACCGATGCATAGCAATTCGAGCACCCGAAATATCCTTAATGTCCGCGGCTGAGCCAATATGATCCCAATGTCCATGGGTTAGGACTATAAGCTTGATTTCTTCCGGTTTCATGGCCAGCTTTTGGATGTTTTTTCTAAAATTATCCCCCTGCCCTAAAGATCCTCCGTCTATTAAAATACAAAATCGGCCACGGAGGATATAACAGTTATCAAAGCCAAGCACCATCTGATATATTGCGGTGCTCACTGTGCAGCCTCCACTCCCAAATAAACATCAAGCTCTTTCCTCCCTGTTCTCAAATATACGGGACGAATAATATTGATTGGATAAAATCTGATTACTTACAGAGTTTAAACCATCTCGCTGTGGGCGAGAGAAACAAAAGAGGAATTTTTCAGCATATCTGCTATCCTCCCTGCAAAATCATTCATTTTTATATCCTGTCCTCCTTCTAACAGGTATCAGAATTTCTTTTTTTTGCAAGAAGTCAAATCATGTTATAGGGTGAGAGTATTGCGAGATATCAGACATTTCATGCGAGGATTTTAGACCAAACGGCACATGCGAGCTTACTTGTTTCATGGTGAAAAGGATATGTTTTCGGGGACATTACAACGAACAACAGTGAGGGAAAGAGGGGGTAATACAACCCCGGTAGCACGAATGTCTTCAACCCTGAAATTAACAGGCGGGTCACTGCGGGTGGGATGTCCATCAGCTCCATCGGCGTACCAATCATACTGCTTTGGTGAATACTGAATAACTTCTACCTGTTTATCTGAAGGGTATTGATGTGTGTTTCCGCCTTTGAAGAGAACTTCCTTCAATTGATGGGAATATCTGCTTTTATTAAGAATCATAACACCCCACCGGCTGTCCGGCCGCCGAACAGCATAGGCAGTCAAACCGTCAGAAGTGATATCTCCCGCGCGAACTTGGGCTTTAAACAGCTGATGGAGTTCGTTACCAGGCTTCGCCCATTCCTCAATCATCAATTTGGCACCATAGTATGCAGGGAGGAACCACTTCGCTTCTCCTTGTGGCCCCATCTGTATCATCATCATATTGCCCCAAAGCCTGTCTTCACTGGGACAATCCTCCAGTTCACGAATCGGCACGTTGGGTTCAAGTCCGTAACAGTACGCCGTTTGGCCGCCAAGCATAAGGAACTGAGCGACAATCTCCACATTGAGCAGTGCTGCGGGAAGCTCAACCTCCACTCTGCCGGCAAATGAAGAATAACCATATTCACTGATAATCCACGGAATATTTCTCGGGACTCCATCTTGGTCAAGACCGGCGAAAGCCTTCTGCATCAGAAAAGGATGCATGACCAATTGTTCTTCCGGAGGGTCACACAGAGAATCAAACGGAAACCACTCGAAAGAGAAAAAACCGAAATCTCCGAGACGTTTGTGGTTTTTCAGATAAGCCACAAATCTCTTCATCCATGAACGCTCCCCTTGTGGGTCAACAAACGTCTTCCATCCGTCTACTTCAGACTGGAGACTTGGTCCTCCCGTTATCAGTTTCGGATCAATCGCATGGATGGCCGCGGCAAACTGGAGATACAGCGCGGCAAAATGCTCTGGGACGGCCACCTGTCCATCTGGCTCCTCGCCCAACTCTATCTGGTTCACAGGGAAACCGCGTGACTGCAGAAACCTGACCAGGGCAGCCATATTCTCTGGCGTATCATAAAGAATTGCCACCGGAATCATAACAGGATTTCCCCTTCCCAACCCTGTTCTCGTGATTAGGTCAAAGCCGGGCTGCACAGTGTCGGTTTTACGGTCTACCGCTCTATGCCAGGGGTCGGTCGACGAGACAAACATAATGGTCTGACTCGTATTGGTGCTGCCATGTCTGATGATATCTTTAAAGCTATCCTTTTCATCAAGGTAGCCCATATACAGCTCTCGAATTGCGAATCCGAGGCGATCACGGATATCCTTCGTTGACGGTCCCGATTCCGAGGATTCACGCAGCAGGATACGAACATAGCGGGCAGATACTTGCGAATCACTGATCCGCATCAAAACGTCGCCTCCCTTGCCATCTCTGACATCTCCCCCTGAAAACGTACGCCAGACACCCTGTTCCAGATAATTCGGATAATCCTCATCCTCGCCATCCCAGTATTCTACCTGATATCTGGTTGCATATGGTTCTCCCCAGACAATATGCAAAGCATTGATTTTGTACTTTTTCCCCAGGTCTATTACCACCCATTGGGGATAAAGTGCATTATCTTCACCGGTAAAATAGGCATCGAGATAAGGGTTGCTCTTCCAGAATGTCATTTCATCGCCGTCATCAAGCCGAGAATAACCGTCATTATCGGCCTGATCCAGGGTCGAGCCTCTGCGCGGGAGACAATAACCATAAGATCGCAACAAAGGACCTGCGGCTTTATCGCTTGAAATCCAATAGCCTTGCTGATTCTCAGCATCGCTCCACGAACCGGTCTCGTTCCAGTGCCAGGACTGAATACCGAGTTCAGTACGGAGACGATAAGCAAGCCGTCTGTAGGGAGTTCGGGACATAGCTTCAATGTTGCCGGGAGTATAGATTTTTTTGTACATGTCAGTTTCAATTCCATCCAGGCCTGCACCAAAAACCATATCGGGCATGAATACTGCCTTAGGGGAGGATACATCTATACTGAGGGCAACGTTTTGTCCTTCGGCACCATAGACAAAGTCGCTAAAGGGAAAAAATATCGTGATAATGCAAAAAATTGCGAAACAACCGCAACGGCTATCAAACCCATCCCAACGAATGATCATTCTCGTCTGTGTCCCCTATGCCACTCTCAAAGGCAAAAAAAATCTTTTACCATTCAAGCCGGAAACTGTTATCCAGCGGGCTGACCCTGGCCAGTTTTACCTTGACCATTTTACCGGGACTGACATTTGCTCCCTGGTTCAGCGGCAGATCCGCTTCAAGCAAAATATCCGTGAGAACAACCTGAACACGACGGGGTTGTATTTCCAGCACTAATGCGTCAATCCGGTTTCCGACCCGGACCTCCTGTGCCAGATATTTTAACAGCCAATAACGATGACGCAGTTGACGCACCTGGTTTGCTTTGCTTTGTGCAGCAAGAATCGAAGAAGCGAGATCCCGGCAATCGGAGAGAGAAAAAAGAGGCCCCTTCCCCTGTAAAACATGACTCAGCTGTAACTGCATCACAAGATCGAGCATGCGTCTGATTGGCGAGGTGATAGTGGTATACTGCGAAGCGCCTACCCCGGAATGCGGTTTTGGTTCAACCAACAACTGCCCGCGAGACAAAAAACGGCGCTGACGAAAATTGATAAACAGGTCTTTCTGAACACCTGGCGCAAGCCGCTGGCGGGGCGGTTCCTGACACCGGTAAAGAGCTGGGATCTGCAGATCCGCCATATGCTGGGCCGCCAACATGTTCGCCAATACCATGAATTCGGCAACAAGGTTGCGGGATGGGGTGTCCACATCTCCCAGACTTACCTGAATTCTGCCGTTACGGCATATATTGATATTAACATCCGGAATTGGGATAATCAGTGCTCCATCGGCAACTCTGCGCTCCTGCAGCCGGCAACTGAGGTCTGCCAAAATCCTGAGCTCTTCATCCTGACCCGCGGCGAGCAATTCTTCCGCCTGGTTGTAACTAATACGCCGTTTTACCTGTACCAGCGCCCTAACCACTCTATAATTCACAATCTGGCCTTGCGGGGTCAACTCGACAAAGAAACTCAACACTGGACGGCTTTGTCCTTCAACCAGGCTACAAACACCTTCCGAAACGATACGGGGCAGCATCGGAATCTGGCGGTCAGGGAAATAGATCGATGTAGCCCTAGTTCGGGCAACCTCAAAAAGACAATCTCCTGGTCTGACGTATTCGCTGACATCAGCAATATGGATCCCGACAAGAAAATTTTCGCCCTTTCGTTCAATATGCAGCGCATCGTCAAAATCACGGGTGGATTCACCGTCAATGGTCAAAAGCGGCAGATGACGCATGTCAAGACGATCACCTGCGAGAAGGGTCTGTTCGTTATCTCTTGCGGCAATCTGTTCGGCCTGTTGCACCTCTTCTTTGGAAAAATCAACCGGCACATTCTGCCGATACAATGCGATATTTTCATCGGGCTGCCAGATACCTGCCCTGATCAGCAGGTAGTAGGGATCGTGCGGATGGAGCAAGCCGGCTTTTTTGAGTATATCATGCGCAAAGACTGCATCAGGAGCATCGTGACCAAAAAGATAATACTGCCTGACCAGTTCAAGGCACCTATCCTGTTCCTGCCAAGCAGAAGGCTGTTGCCCGGCCATAAAGGACTGCATCATGCGTGCTGCTGCTTCCAGCATCTCCTCACGCTGTTGCTCTTTTTCCACCTTTTCACGCAGCTGTTCCACTATTTCCTTAGAATGGACATAGATCCGACCATCCTTGAATTTGAAGAAAAACCGATCCACAAATACAGCACGCAGGAAGGCGGCCACATGATCATCGCTGGCACCGAAACCGAAACAGAGTTCAGCCAGATAAACGGTGGTGAAGGATTCCTTTCCTTCTTCCACCGCAAGCTCCCAGATTTCGGCAAGGTCAATTTCCCCAACCATTTTCTGGCGAACTTCAGCAACATCGAGAAGATGCTGCATGATTTCTTCCCTAGACAGCTGTGTTGGGTATTTCTGTTCCGATTGATGCAGAACCCGGCTTGACGGCAAATTGATTTCCTTGCCGTTCTGATTCATAATCCGCAGTCTTTTGCCTTGATCCTGCAATACCAGGGCACAAAAAAATCTGCCCTGTTCAACATATTCTATGATTTTTCCCTGCAATATGATTACACTCTGTGATTGTTTGTATCAGGAAGGTGAACCGTACGTCTCAACAGTCCCGTCGAAACATGTATCAGCCAACCGGCAATTCATTTCCCGGCGAGGATGGTAAAGACACGCAAACAGGCCCGGAAAGGAGACCATAATGGATTATCATGAGGAAAAGCAAGTTAAATCGGGGATTGTAGCCCTGATAGGACCACCGAATGTGGGAAAATCAACTTTGCTGAACGCCCTGCTTGGTCAGAAAATCTCTATCGTTTCCCCCAAACCGCAGACAACCAGAAATAGAATACTCGGCATTATAAATGGTGATGAGTATCAGGTTGTCATTCTCGACACACCTGGAATTCATACCGCCAGAAGTCCACTTAACCGGGAAATGGTCAAAATAGCTCTCTCCAGCCTGGCCGATGTGGACGTCATCATTTTCATGATTGACACAAGCTTTCCACTGCCAGAAAAAATCAGTGAAACAACAATCCATTTACAAAATGCCGGCAAGCCAGTTATTCTGATAGTAAACAAAGCTGACCAGTTGTCCAGGGAAATGCTGCTACCCATCCTCGCTGCATATAAAAACGTTTTCCCTTTTCATGCCATGATCCCCATTTCTGCCCTCTACCAGGACGGCACGGAAATCCTTCTTGAAGAAATTCTGAAATTGCTGCCAATTGGCCACCGCCTTTACCCACAGGATATCCCGACCGATGCAACGGAACGTTTCATTGCCGCTGAGATCATCAGGGAAAAAATTTTCCATCTTACCAGTCAGGAAATTCCATACTCATGTGCCGTTATTGTAGACAACTTCACGGAAAGTGAAAAAAATATTACGATACATGCGACTATTTTTGTCGAAAGAAAATCGCAAAAAGGGATAATAATCGGCAAACAGGGCTCCATGTTAAAACAAATAGGCCAATCAGCCCGTCTGGAACTCAAAGAAATACTTGGAATGAATGTCGTACTGAAACTCTGGGTAAAAATAAAAAAGGATTGGAGCGGAGATGAACTCTTCCTGAAGGAACTGGGAATGCACTGACGAGAAACAACTCACCGAGTCTAACTTCTAGCTTAATGCCCGACTCAATGCCTGCCCCAGTTCTTTGAACTCAAAAGGTTTGGTGACAGAAGCCCTGAAACCATAACGGCTGCAATCCACCATAACAGGATCATTATAATAACCGCTTGATACGACGGCTCTTGCCTCTGGATATTTTTCCAGTAATTTTTTCACCACTTCCTTCCCCCCCATACCACCAGGAATTGTCAAATCAAGAATAACAACATCAATCGACCTTCCCTGCCTCATCTCCTCCTCGTATTTTTCAAGCATCTCCTGACCATTCACCACACAAAACGCTTCAAAACCCATTTGCTGCAGCATTGCATAGACGACCGACCTGACATTTTCTTCATCGTCCATGACAAGTATCCTTCCCGAAAAAGTTGAAAGCGAATTTTGCTCCATGGAATGTATTTTGACCGCCCCTTCTCTGGCAACCGGCAGATAAATTGAAAAAGTACTTCCCTGGCCAACAATTGACTCAACCCCGACATGTCCACCGTGTTTGGTAACAATCGACCTCGTCACTGCCAACCCCAGTCCCTGCCCGTGCATGCTGGTTGTGAAATAGGGATCAAAAATCTTATCCATATTCTCTATCGGTATTCCCTCTCCTGTATCTTTTATGATGATCAACACATAGTCTCCCTCAGGCAAGGGAATAGGATTCACTGAGTAATTATGGAAATTCTCGCATATAATTTTAATCCTGCCCCCATCGGGCATGGCATTTTTGGCATTTATGACAATATTCTGAATAACCTGGCTGATTTGCCCCTTATCAATGCTGACCAGATGCAGATCATCGGGAATATAAAAACTACAGGATACATTACTACCATGCAGAACAAAACCGGCTGATTCCGTAATAACTTCTGAAATTGAAGCAGTTTCCGTTATTGGTTCACCGCCTTTGGCAAAAGTGAGCAACTGTTGGGTTAATCCTTTTGCCCGGACAGATGCCTTTTCCGCATTGGCCAGTAACACTGCCTGTTTGCCGTTGGTTGACATAATTTTCGCAAGACTGAGGTTCCCAAGAATCGCCATCAATATATTGTTGAAATCATGAGCAATCCCTCCGGCCAGCACTCCGATTGATTCAAGCTTTCTCGCCTTGAAAGCTTCATCCTGTATTTTTCTGCTCTCAGTTACATCGCGGAAAACAAGCACGACCCCTATAATCCGGCTCTGACTGTCGCGAATCGGTGCCCCGCTGTCGGTTATAACCCTTTCCACCCCATCCTGGGCAATAAGCAATGCATAATCGGGTAATTCAACGACGGAACCGGTTTTCAGTACCGTATCCACCGGATTTTCAAGGGGCAGACGAGTGAATTCGCTGATTACATTGAAAACCTTCATCAACGGCATCCCTCGCGCTTCCCGTTGTGACCAGCCGGTAAGAGTTTCGGCAACCCGGTTAAGCAACACAATATTGCCACGTGTATCAGTTGTAATAACAGCATCACCTATACTCCGTAATGTGACACTCAACTGCTCTTTTTCTTCCGCAAGTCGCTCCTCCGTTTCCCGGCGTTGGGTGATATCAATAAAGGTTACTACCGCGCCGATAATTTTTTCTCCCTGGGAAATTGGATGCATCCAATATTCTACCGCAAAAGCTGTCCCATCAACTTTGCGGAAAAATTCAGTATCACTGTGAGAAACAATCCCCTCAAGGAATTTCATACTGCCGCAATCATTTTCTTGCATGTTTATCCCGTAACTATAGGGATGATGGACAAGCTGACACATATTTTTTCCAAGCACATCCTCTTCACTTTCGTATCCCATCATCCGGAGAAATGAATTATTGCAGAAAGTGCACAATCCCTTGGTGTCAATTCCATAAATAGCCTCAGCTGTAGAATTCAGTAAAAGGCGTATTTGCTCTTCACTTCTGCGCAACTTCTTAGTTGAACTGCCGATCTCTGCTGACATGGAATTAATTGCGGCGATGATGGTTGCAAGCTCTTTTACGCCAAAAGCAAGTTGCGGCTCTACCACCTCCTGACTATCTGCATGGGTCTTGTAATGCGAAAGGGATTGAACTATCAGATGTACGGGGCGTGAAAAATATTTATTCAAGGCCCATTGCATAACACAATAAATAACTGCAAAAAAAACAAGAAGCATGGCTAGCTGACCTAAAATTGCCCTTTCTATTTCAGGAAAAAGTTGATCAGCAGGTATTGCAAAATAAATAGTCCAGTCCTTAGGAACTATGAGACTTTTTTTCAAAGCAATGTACTTCTTGCCATAAAGCTGATAACTGATAAGCCCTCCCAAAGCCGGCAAGTTCCATTCCTGCATATCAAAAGCCAGGTTATGCCTGCTCCGGACAAGGTCTGTATCAGGATGAAAAGCCACCTTCCCCTTATCAGTCAAAATAAAAATTGCTTGATTATCAAACAATTTACTCTTGTCAAAAAAAGACATGAGATGATGAATACTCTGCAAATTCCTTTCGGCGAGGAGAACTAGCCCTCCCTGTAAGGGATATTGAATGGTGACAACGGATTGATCGGAAAAAAGAGACTGATGGACGTTTGATACCTTTAATACCTTTAACGACGATTGAGGCGCTAAATACATCCCCTCGTACAAGTCGTAAGGAGGTGAAATAAAGATTATGTGACGCATTTGATCCAGCAGATAATAAATATTATCCCGATCATGAAAATGAAGCTCTCGCTGGAGGTACGATTTAATCTTGGAAATGGGGCCGACTGGGCATTCGCGAATAATAGCCTGTATTTGGCTATCGAAACCAAAGATAAAATCAGCAATCAGGTACTGAGCAATATTAACCTGACTACGCATCTGCTTCCGACACTCGTCGCGTTCGTTGAGATAAATCCGGGTAGCACTTACCCACGCGGCAACGATAAACGAGAAGGTGAATATGGCGATGAGAATATTTCTGACTATCCCCTCAAGGGAGCGACTCACCTAAATTACCCCTTTCATTCTGAATTGACCATCGGCAATGACTACTTCATATACAGGGCGGTCTACATCCCCATATTGGTCAAACTGAACTTCCCCTAAAATGGTTTCATACTGTTTCGCCAGAAGTTGTTTTTTCAACTCCTGTGGAGATATTTCCTTACAGCGTCTCAGGACATCGGCCAGGATTGTGAGCAACTCATACGACCTGGCTGATAAAGAATTCGGTTTTTCATTGAACTCTTTTTGTAATCTCTCGGCAAAAAGCAGATAAGCTTGGCGATGGTTTTCTTCTGGAATAAACGTTATGAGGGACATACCCTCAATCGCTCTATTGCCGAAATTAAACAAAGAAGGCCCCTGAGCCCAGATTGAAGCAGTGAAATCACCCGTATAGCCAGCATTTCGCAGTTTCTGGGCAGCAATTCCGGTTAATCCTGCCTCGGCAAGAACCATGACCATATTCGGCTGAACGGCCATGACCTCCCCAATTATGCTCGGCCATTCCGGATCGGCCTTGGAGGTAAATCGTATCTCAGTCACTGACCCTGCAAAATACTTTTTTATCGATTCGATATAGCTGATTGCGTAACCGGGATTTACCATATCCATGATAACCGCGAGAGATTTAACCTTCCTGTTAGTAAATAACTCCGCGGCTTTCCTACCGAAAAGCCGGCAGTCTACCGACGTCCTGAAAAAAAAATCATCGTGTTGGCTCAGTTCATTCGTTGCAGTGAAGGCGGTTATCAGAAACCCACCTTTGGAAGATATAAGAGGATAGGCGACAGTCGTATTTGACGAATAACTATGGCCTATAATGGCCGCAACCCCTTCATTTATAAGCTCCTCATCAACCTGGAGTACTTTAGCTGGATCATTCTCGTCATCGCGCACCAACAGAACAAGTTGTCTCCCGTTAATGCCTCCGCTTTCATTAATCATTCGGACCGCGAGGAGCGCTCCATCGCGAATGTGTTCCCCGGAAATCCCCCCCCGACCACTGAGATTAATTGCCAATCCAAGCTTTATTGGTTCGATAGCCCTACCGCAAGACAAAAGGGACAAACTGTTAACACATAAAAAAAGAAATACCAGATGTCCCGAGTGCAAGAATCCGGTACGGGTCATATAAACTCCTCGTAAACGTTTTATTGTGAATTCCAAGGGGATTAATTTTTAGATTAATTTAGGTTTATTGAGACCCCGGCAGTTAAGAACTGCTTTTCCTTTCTGCAACCGGAAAAGCCATTCTTTTTCACCGGTTGTTATGAAGTTTCGGACTTTGCCAATACATGCTATGCTATCACAGTGCACTTTTAGCATTCAAACATTTTTTGACACCGGCCAATGATAACGTTATATTATGAATTTTTTCGCCTAACACTATACGAAGACTATAAAAGTTTACGATTGTAAGAAGCCTTGCGCAGCAGATAATCAAAAAAGGCGTATTTTAAGATAACAGGGAGTCAGTCATGTCGGAAGTAAGAGTACGTTTCCCCCCCAGCCCCACAGGATATTTACATATCGGTGGCGCCCGCACCGCTATTCTTAACTGGCTTTATGCCAGAAAATATAACGGCAAATTCATCCTCCGTATCGAAGATACTGACGCGGAACGTTCCACCAGAGAATCGATAGAAGGAATTCTTGACGGTCTTACCTGGCTAGGTATCGATTGGGATGAAGGACCATATTTTCAGACCGATTTCGCCGATCAACACATTGCTGCCGCAGAAAAAATGATAGCCGAGGGTAAGGCATACCGCTGTTACTGCACCAAGGAAGAACTGGAGGCAAAGCGTGAAGCGACCCTTGCGGCCAAACAGTCTCTGAAATATGACGGAACATGCCGCAATCTTACGGCTGAAGAGAGAGCAGCAAAAGAGGCCAAAGGCCTTCCTTCGGTTATACGTTTCAAGGTACCGGAAAAAGACGGGGTGGTAGCCTATGAGGATAAAGTCCTTGGTCGGATCGAGCGCCGCTACGTTGATATCGAGGATTTTGTCATTGTCCGCTCTAATGGAAAACCTCTTTACCTTCTGTCTAATGTGGTGGATGACATCCGTGATCGCATTACGCACATAATCCGGGGTCAAGACCATCTGACCAACACGACGCGCCAGATACTGCTTTATGAGGCACTCAACGCCCAGATTCCTGTTTTTGCCCATATGCCGCTGACCCTTGACCTTAATAAGGCCAAAATTTCCAAGCGCAGCCATGGTGAAATCGTCGCCGTTCAATTTTATCGGGCAAAAGGCTTCATCCCCTGGGCCTTGGTTAATTTTCTGGTGCTTCTCGGCTGGTCTCCAGGTGATGACCGGGAAATATTCACTAAAGAAGAGCTTATTGAAGCTTTTACACTGGAGAGGATCAACAAATCCCACGCCATCTTTAACTACAGAAAGGATGACCCAAAATTTTTTACCGACCCGAAGGCGATCAACATCAACGCTCATTATCTCCGGACCCTGCCCATTGCCGAAATAGGAGACATGGTTAAAAAGGAACTGCAGGAAGCCCATCTCTGGGATGATGCGTACGACGGGGAAAAGAAACAGTGGTATCTGGATACCCTGGACATGATACGTGATCGTTTCCATACCTTAAAGGATTTCACGACGCTTGGCCGCGCCTATTTTGCCGATGATTTTGCAATTGAAGAGGCTGCCCTGAACAAAAACCTGCTCAAATATCCTGAGTTGAAAAATTGGCTGCCCATGCTGGCCGACCGCTTTGCCGCTTTGCCGGTATTCGATAAAGACAGTGTGGAACAGGCCGCCCGTGTCTTTGCTGAGGAAATCGGCGTCAAACCGGGTATCCCCATCAATGCCTCCCGGGCCGTTATTACGGGTCTGGTCAAAGGTCCCAGCATGTTTGAACTTTTTGTCCACATGGGCAGAGATAAGGTGATGGAAAGACTACGTAGTGCGGGTAAATATTTCGTTTGAAGTTGAATGAGAAAAATTCGGATGCAGCTGTCGTCGCTCAATGACCGTCCGCTGTGTCCCATGACAAAAATTACCATCAGTCAGGTATCAGTATGCATAAAGAAGAGACTCTTCCGCAGCCTCTCGTTCGCGACGGGCAATCACGGGACTTCATTCGGGCAATCATTGCCGAAGATCGCAAAAAAAACAAACATGGCGGCCGGGTAATTACCCGTTTTCCACCAGAGCCGAACGGCTTTCTCCATATCGGCCACGCAAAATCAATCTGCCTCAATTTCGGTGTTGCCTTGGAAAACGATGGCGTTTGTCATTTGCGTTTCGATGATACAAATCCCTGCAAGGAGGAAATCGCCTATGTTGAGTCTATCCAGCGTGATGTAAAATGGCTTGGATTTGACTGGGGAAGCAACCTCTTCTTTGCTTCGGACTATTTTGATCAACTCTACGAGTATGCCATTAAGCTGATCAAAATAGGCAAGGCCTATGTATGCAGCCTGACAGCAGATGAAATAAGAGAATACAGAGGAACACTGACGGAGCCGGGCAAAAACAGCCCTTATCGGGAGAGAAGCGTGGAGGAAAACCTCGATCTCTTCAGCCGAATGCGGGCGGGCGAGTTTCCGGAGGGAACGCACGTCCTGCGGGCGAAAATCGATATGAGTTCCGGCAACATCAACATGCGTGACCCGGTCCTCTACCGCATCCTGCACTCAAGTCATCACCGGACAGGCGATAAATGGTGTATCTATCCCATGTACGATTACACCCATCCGATCTCTGACGCCATTGAAAATATCACTCATTCCCTCTGCACACTTGAATTCGAGGATCATCGTCCGTTTTACGACTGGTTGCTCGACACTCTGCAAACCCCCAGCCATCCTCAGCAGATCGAATTTGCCCGGCTTAATCTTACCTACACGGTAATGAGCAAGCGTAAACTGCTGAAACTGGTTAACGAGGGCTATGTCAGCGGTTGGGATGATCCTCGTATGCTGACTATTTCCGGGCTGCGGCGTCGAGGTTATACTCCGAACTCACTTCGCAGTTTCTGTGAAACCATTGGCTTGGCCAAGCGGGAAAGCCGCGTGGAAATGGGAGTACTGGAAAACGCAGTCAGGGACGACTTAAACGATACAGCCCCTCGCGCCATGGCAGTTCTTCGTCCACTGAAGATTGTTATCACGAATTATCCTCAGGAGCAGGAAGAAGAACTTGTTATTGACAACCACCCTAAAATTCCGGAGATGGGTCAGCGCACAGTACCCTTTTGCCGGGAAATTTATATTGAGCAGGATGATTTCATGGAGAATCCGCCCAAAAAATTCTTCCGTCTTGCTCCTGGACGAGAGGTGCGACTCCGCGCCGCATATCTTATTACCTGCGATTCAATAATTCGCGACGAAAAAACTGGTAAAATCGTTGAATTACATTGTACTTATGATCCTGCAAGCCGTGGCGGCTCTTCTCCGGACGGTCGCAAGGTCAAGGGAACGCTGCACTGGGTTTCCTCCCGTCACGCGATCAACGCCGAGGTCCGACTCTATGACCGGCTTTTCATGGTGGAAAATCCTGAAGCGGACAAAGAAAAAAATTTCATTGCACATCTCAACCCGGAATCGCTTCTGCCTCTGACCAATTGTAAACTCGAACAAAGCCTTTTGAACGCGGATGACACCAACCGTTTTCAGTTTGAACGGTTGGGCTACTTTTGTCTTGATTCGTTGGAGTCGGCCCCCGGAAGGCTGGTCTTCAACAGAACTGTGACTTTACGCGACAGCTGGGAAAAAATCGAAAAAAAATCATAAACCCTTTAAGTGAAGCTTGACTGTTAAATAATCTTACTGCTACCATTACTTTCATAACAAATAACATTCGTATAATGAACTGATATCTTTCGTATCAGTCCAACTTAATGCGTAAAACGAACCTGACTGTCATCCTGACTCCTGACAGTCAGGTTTATTTATTAATAATTATTCTTAAATAAGATATTTTTGTTTCAGCTTTGAGCCCCTATGCTCACCGTTATCTACACGAAAAACAGCATTATTGAAGAAAAAAACAGTCTCCCGGGTTGAATCCCATCGCAAAGCCTATCAAATGATGAGAGAGTAATGTCAAAACAAAAAACTTTGATTCCCTTAATCAGATAAACTCTTTCAGGAAGGCATTATGAACTGGAAAAACATGACAATCGGCAAAAGAATCATCGCAGGTTATGCGGTTATTCTCTTTTTACTGCTTGTATTAGGTGTCATAAATTATTTAGGTGTCGGCACGATCGTCACAAATGCAAATGAAGTAATCAGTGGAAACACCCTTAACGCGCTTATTACCCAGAAAGAAGTGGACCACCTCAATTGGTCAGGAAAAGTCAACTCTCTCCTAACTGACAATAAGACAACCGTGCTTGATGTTGAAACGGATGACCATAAATGTGGTTTCGGCCAGTGGCTTTACAGCGATCAACGAAAAGAAGCCGAAAAACTCATTCCCTCCCTCGCTCCTCTCCTGAAAAAAATAGAACAACCTCACCATGATTTACATGCATCAGCAATAGCCATAGGCAAGGAATTCCAACCGGCCGATTCTTCACTTCCACTTATCATGGGCAGAGATTGAGGCATCCCACCTGGCCTGGGCAGGAAAGGTCCGTGACGGCATAATTAAAGGAGACGCCTCGATGGAAAATGTCGAGACCGATCCGACCCGATGCAGATTGGGCAAATGGCTTCTTTCCGAAGAGGCAAAAAAGATTCACGCAGGGGGCAATGCTGCCATACGAGATCTCCTGGACAGCATCCCGGCGTCACATGACAAACTGCATCAATCGGCAAACAGTATTAAGAATGCGCTGGCAGTCGGCAACAGGGATGAGGCAATCCGAATCTTTGGGCAGGACACAGAGCCAATGTTGGATCAAACCCTTGGCAAACTGCAGAAAATCCGAATTGAGGCGCAAAATGCTTTAGAAGGTATGGAAAAGGCGCGTAAGATCTATGCACACAGTACCATGCCGGCCTTAGCGGAAACACGTGATCTGCTGGCTGAAGTGCGGGAAGAGGTCAGGAAAAATATCATGACTGAGGATGCTATGTTAAATGCTGCCAAGGCAACAAGAAGAACAGTCACCGCCCTGGCCACAGTAACTCTTGTCCTAGGAGTTATAATTGCTTTCTTCACCTCACGAACCCTGATCACACTAATAAGCAATGCGGTTAGACGTCTTACAGCAAGCTCCAGTGAGGTTGGCTGCGCCTCGACCCAAATCGCCTCTGCAAGTCAAAATTTAGCTGATGGAGCAACGGAACAGGCTGCAAACCTTGAAGAAACATCCGCATCACTGGAGGAAATGGCCTCACTTGTCCACCATAACGCGGACAACACTGATCAGGCGAATATCCTGATGCGGGAGACAAAAGCAGCCATCAGCAAGGCTGATCAATCGATGCAGAAACTGACAGATTCGATGAATGAAATATCGCTGGCAAGCGCAGAAACCCAAAAAATCGTGAAAACCATCGATGAAATCGCTTTTCAAACAAATCTCCTTGCTCTTAATGCATCTGTTGAAGCCGCCAGGGCAGGAGAGGCAGGAGCAGGTTTTGCCGTTGTAGCTGAAGAAGTGAGAAATCTTGCCATGCGGGCGGCAGAATCAGCAAAAAACACCAC
>QKJV01000010.1 GCA_003249165.1 Desulfobulbaceae bacterium
CCTTGATTAGATGGACCTTGCCTGGTGCAACCACCACAGTGGATTAATTTTGCGAATTTTTTTTGCGGAAAGATATTCCCAGAAAATCCGACAAGAGGGGAGAGCTTTGTGCTTCGTCTGAAAAATTTGCTGTTCGGAAAAGACCATACTTACCGGCACATCCCATAGAGCTGTCGGCAACCTGGTTGTGGAAATTCTTGCCTGATTAATGCATGCCACAGCAACCGCATCAGTGCTTAAGGCACCCATTTCTGCCAAAATTGCAACACTCAAATCAAAAAAACCCAGCCCATTCCCGAGTCTGTTTCCAATGAGATCGACGGCTTCTGCTTCAGCAACTAAAAGGGAAACAGAGAGGCTCTCGATTTCTGGTCGGGTCAGACGATGTCCTGTCTTGACAATACCCTTCATAGATACGCTGTATGGAAGCTGTTGAAAAGGAATGGAATAAGGGGAGAGAAGATAGAAACCGTCTTTGAGACCCGGTGCCGGGACAATAAGCTCTTTACCATCCAGGAGACTGTTAATGCGCACCTGCCGCAGGAGCGGCACAGGCGGGACAAAAAGTTGGCGGGCTCTCCGATAGGCATCGTTGCGGCGTAATATCTCAGCCGCGCGCCCGCTTAATCCATGAGCACGCTTCGAAAATTCTTTCCGCAGGGAATATTTTACCTGTTGGATTGCGGAAAGAGGGACGTCATGTTCGCTCACTGCGAAATAATCACTTATAACGAAGGTTGTTTTTTGGTTCCCGTAAGAATCTGCAATGAGTTGCTATTAAACCTTGTTGGAACACTGGAAAAAGCAAGCGCTCCTTCGGGAGAAGCCGTTGATGGCAATGCGCCATTATTCATAGCTGAAAGCTGCCTTTCTTTTTTAAACCCATATTCAACAAGGCGACTGACGTCTTTCCACATGGTTTCACTGCCCATGAGGGCGACAATAAGTTCTGTGTTTCCCCTGCTGAATTTGCCAACATAAGTCTGTCGTGCAGCTTGAGTATATCCTGTTTTACCGCCTACGGCGCCATCTACCCGCCACAACGCCTTATTGTGATTATAGAGAAACTGGCCGTAACGGGTACGAATTTTGGTTCTGCCGATTCGCTCTGCAAACTCCCTGTTTTGCATTGCTTTGTTAAAAAGAGTTGCGAGATCACGTGCCGTTGACTGCTGACCACTGGCAGTTAATCCGGTTGCAGTTTTACAAACCGTATTTGTCGCGCCTAGGGATCGAGCCTTACTGGTCATTAATTTGGCAAAACTGCACTCCGAACCCGCAACTTTTTCCGCAAGGGCGACACTGGCATCATTTGCCGAGGCAAGCAGGACGGCATTGATCAGATCATCAACTGCATAGTTTTTCTGCGGGTTCAGGTAAATTTTTGAACGAGGCTGCCTTGCCGCTTTTCTGCTGGGCCGCACGATATCAGCATCCTGTAATGAATTAATTGCAATAAGTCCTGTAATGATTTTTATTGTACTGGCCGGCTGTCCCGGACGGTCGGGATTGTGGGCATACAGAATTTGACCACTATGTGCATCCATGATAATAGCACTTTTCGAAGAAAGATATTTCCGAAATCCTTCAGAATATGCAACATCCTGGATCGACTCATCCGGTTTCTTTTTGGCATCCGAGCTATAAACGGTGCAATTATGGTCCCCGGCGAGCTGGGTAGAATGTTTTTTTGTGGTTTTCACAGGTCGAACTTTATAAGAGGACTTTAGAATCCTCGACTCATCCCTGTTCTTGCCATGAACTGGCGGAATCATCCACAACAGAAGGATTAGAAAACTGAAAAGGAGAACTCGGCAACTCTTGTTTGATTTCGAAATATGACGAAGTGGATTCATAACTTTATTTCTACAGATTTTTCCCCGGCTTTTACTTTGATCAATTAAAAATCAGTACACAGGAACAGGCTGATGAACGAGTTTATCAAAACAATATAAAACAGCAATCGGAAAATCAATAATTTTCTTTAACAAAATAGGGTCATCTCATTGTTTCTTTGTAACAAAACGTTCCTGCTTATGACCCAATTAATTTTTCCCTCAAATTCAAGTTATATAAAATCATTGTCATTCCAAGAGGATATATGAAGAAAATTAGTATAATTCGAACAATCGTAAAAAATTTCTTCCCATTTTACCAAATTTTGCAGAATGACAAGACCGTACATCTTTCTTTTAATAACAACAAACATGAGCGGGCTATAAAAAAACTTCAACAGGAATTCGCAGCAAACCTCATATTCCAGGAACGACAAATATCCCTGGCCGAACTGAGAGACATGCTTTCCCTTACGGAAAAATTTTCCGATTTCAGTAGATCTTTCTTTATCAGTAATGGAACCCGCTTCCAACAGCTGGTATGGGAACAACTCTGCCATATTCCTTTTGGCGAGACCGTAACCTATGGAAACATTGCTGGAAAACTCGGTAACAAATCCTTGGCCAGGGCGGTAGGACAGGCATGCGGGGCCAACCCAATCGCCCTGCTTATTCCCTGTCACCGGGTAGTCGGCCACTCAGGTTTAGGAGGTTATACAGGGGGACTTGAAATAAAGAAATACCTGCTCGAACTGGAAGCAGGACAGAATGAATCCGGCATGATTCGATCAGAGTAATTTTTAGACCATATCGATAATTGACTGACCGATTTGATCAAGGGGGAGAACCCTGTCAACACCACCTATGGCAATGGCTTCTTTCGGCATACCAAAAACAACGCAACTCCCCTCGTCCTGGGCAATGGTCCTGGCACCAGCCTCGTGCATCTTCAACATTCCCTGCGCACCGTCCTTTCCCATGCCAGTTAAAATAACACCAATTGCGTTGGCGCCGCCATATACCGCAACGGAGTTAAACAATACATCTACAGCAGGGCGCTGGTGACATACCATCGGACCGCTTTTGATATTGACATAATAACGGGCACCGCTCCGCCGCATAATCATGTGGTAATTGCCCGGGGCGAGTAACGCCCGGCCGGGCGAAACAACATCACCGTCTTCGGCTTCCTTGACACTGATTCTGCAGAGTGTGTTAAGCCTCTGAGCGAAGCTCGTTGTAAAATTTGGCGGCATATGCTGGACGATCATTATACCCGGCGTGGTGGGAGGAAGATTTATCAGTACCTGCTTTAATGCTTCAGTCCCGCCGGTTGAAGCCCCGATGGCAATTACTTTATGGGTTGATTCCGAGAGCGATTTTTTAACAATCAGCGGTGATTGCTTTTTCTCTGTCTGCACGACACGGCGACACAGGTGATCAATTCGAACCTGCGCCGCTCCCCTGATTTTTCCTGCTAACTGTTCGCTCATATCACCGACCGAATAAGCTTCACCCGGCTTACAGATGACATCAACAGCACCGGCTTCCATAGCCTCCAGGGAAAGCACTCCTCCCTTTTTTGTCAAGGAACTGACGATAATGACAGGCAAGGGGTAATGTTGCATCAATTTGCGGAGGAATGTCAGTCCGTCCATGCGAGGCATCTCTATATCCAAGGTAACCACATCCGGTCTCAACTGGACGATTTTATCTCGAGCCACATAAGGGTCAGGCGCAGTTCCTATAACCTCAATATCGGACTGCCGGGAAAGCTCCTCGGAAAAGACGCGCCGCACAACAGCGGAGTCATCAACAACCAGAACACGAATTTTTTTCATCATGTTAATTTGATGGTTCCGGATTTTTCATTTTTATGTGTATTTCGCAGAAAGTCTTCCCGGCTGATGCGAAGTACTTCATATGTCCAATAACTCATAGGCGCGCTCCAACTCGGAAAGCAGGTCCGCCATACATAGCTGCATTCTATCCATGCTGATATCGAAACGTTTAAGACCCTCGCCACGTAATTCTGAAGCAAGACCATCATCACCGACACCGATACCCAGGGAAATGACCAGGCCGTTACTGAGAGCGACAAGCGCAGTTAAAGGCTCCATTTCAAGTGCCCTGGGATTGTGATGCTGCCTGACGGCAGTAACCAATGACTGATCAAATTCCCAACTTTCAAGAATCAAGGCTCCCAGGGAGGCATGATCAATACCCAGCACCTCTTTTTCCGCTTCTACGAAGCTACAGTTCTGGAGGTTCACTCTCTGAAGGATTACGTTAAAATC
>QKJV01000474.1 GCA_003249165.1 Desulfobulbaceae bacterium
ACCGGCCTTACCAACGGTATTGAACAGTTCAAAAAACTGCTGCTGGCTATCCTCGTTGATCGTTACATACATGGGACCACAACCGGTTGTCATTTGATAGGTAGAACCATTCAGTCGACGTGGCCTGTCTTTTTTAACCGGTCTGCTTATCTCAGCCGTGGGGCTCTTCTTTTTATCGGTCTTGCCGATACTCAACACCTGATTTTCACGGCACCCGTCGCGATAAATGGTAATCCCCTTACAGCGTAATTTATAGGCAAGCATAAATGCTTCCTTGACGTCTTCAACGGTTGCCGAATTGCTGAAATTAATGGTTTTACTTACGGCATTATTTGTACTCTGCTGGAAAGCCGCCTGAATATCAATATGGTTTCTCGGGCTGATATCATGGGCTGTTTCAAAAATTTTCCGGAATTTCAGCGGTATTTCCTCGACGCCCTGAACACTCCCGCTGTAGGAAATTTTCTTTATTAATTCCGGGGAATAAAAACCGTTAGCGCGTGCAATTTCTTCAAACACCGGATTAACTTCAAAAAATTCGTCGTTGTCCATTACACGCCGGACATAGGAAATAGCAAAAAGAGGTTCTACGCCGCTGGAGCAGCCGGCAATAATACTGATCGTACCGGTTGGCGCAATAGTGGTCCGTGTGGCATTACGCACTGGCACATCTGGATTTTTTTGCGCATAGATACTCTTCAAAAAATTTGGAAACGCGCCACGTTTCTCTGCGATAGAAACAGAAGCCTGATAGGCAGTTGTGTCGATAAATTTCATTACCTTCCCCGCAAGATCCAATGCCTCATGGGAAGAATACGGAATCCCTACCCTGAGCAACATATCGGCAAACCCCATTACGCCGAGGCCAATTTTACGGTTCTGTTTGGTTTTTTCCTCGATTTCCGGCAATGGATAGCGGTTAACGTCCACCACATTATCAAGAAAATGGACGGCTTTGATAACAGTTGCACTGAGCTTCTGATAATCAACCTGGCCGTCCGTTACCATATTGGCCAGGTTGATTGAACCAAGATTACAAGACTCATAGGGAAGGAGAGGCTGTTCTCCACATGGGTTTGTGCTCTCAAACAACCCGACTTCCGGTGTAGGATTATCATCGTTCATACGATCAATAAATACTATGCCAGGCTCGCCGGAATACCAGGCCTGCTTGACAATCTGCCTGAAGACCTTTACCGCACTCTGTCTTTTCACAGCTTCTTTATTGCGTGGATTGATCAGATCATACTCTTCATCATTTTCAACTGCTTCCATAAAAGCATCGGTTACAGCGACGGAGATATTGAAATTATTGAGAACGGACAGATCCGATTTTACTTTAATAAAATCCATAATATCGGGATGATCCACTCGAAGAATGGCCATGTTGGCACCCCGTCGTGTGCCGCCCTGTTTGATGGTTTCCGTCGCACAGTCAAAAACCGACATAAAGGAAAGAGGACCGCTTGAAACACCGCGAGTTGAATGGACCAGATCATGCCTTGGCCTGATACGTGAAAAAGAAAAGCCTGTCCCCCCACCGCTTTTATGAATCAATGCAGTCTGTTTAACTGCCTCGAAAATGCTCTCCATGGTATCTTCGACTGGAAGAACAAAGCAGGCGGAAAGTTGTCCCAGGTCGCGACCAGCATTCATTAGCGTCGGAGAATTAGGCATGAAATCCCTGTTTGCCACCATCTCATAAAAAGACAGGGCCAATGCTTTTATATCAGCGTCTTTGTCATACATTCTATCAGCCAGGGCAATGGAACTTGCCACCCGCCAAAGCATTTCCGCCGGAGTTTCAATTACGTTTCCTTCAACATCCTTCATAAGATAACGTCTTTCCAAAACGGACAATGCATTATCGGCAAATTTTGGTTGGATTACCCCATCAGGAATTTTCATATCAACCGTTTCCATTTTTCTCCCCATCCCAATTCTCCTTTTTACTGCTTATCATTTTCACAAAGTATTTGAATTACGTCATTAATTATTCACATGAATCATATAGTGGCAAAAAAGAAAGGACATACAAAATATTGTATGTTAGCACCGATGAAAGCACAACATAGGCTAAAAGTCAAAACATTTTGATCACTACAGAAAGGCGTTCCAAAGACTTTTTTCTAAAACAATATCAAATCAAATAGATAGGCAAATTTTTTTTTCGGAAGGGAAAAAACAGGGAAATTGAACAGATTGAAGTTTAAAAAATTCCTTAAAAACAATTATGCAATTGGCAAAATATAGCCTTTACGAATGGCATATTTAATCAAATCCGCAGTGTTGCTCAGATTAAGTTTTTTAAGCAGGTTAGCCCGATGATGTTCTACAGTCCTGGCGCTAATTGACAGTAACTCGGCGATATCTTTGCTCGTTTTACCTTCTGCGACCATTTTCAACACCTGTCTTTCCCTCGTTGTCAAAATCTCAGGTGGAAAATTTTTATTTTTAACACAGACATCTACATCAGACTCCGATAATTCGTTGGAAAGAACCGGAGAGATATAAATATTGTCCTGCAAAACCTGTTCTATCGCCGTAAGCAGTTCCATATCGGAATCTTCTTTGAGAACATAGGCATCTGCTCCCGCTGCCATGGCATAACAGAGATACTGACGGCTTTTATGCATAGTGAGGATTATAATCTTGACCTCAGGATGAATTTTTCTGGCTTCCTCTATAGCCTCTATTCCCCGCAAATTCGGCATGGATATATCCAGGAGAATAATGTCAGGAATTACCTCCTTTATTAAATGCAGCAACTCAAGCCCATCCCCGACTTGCCCAACAACTTCGAGTCGGGGCTCTGATTCAATTATCTTTTTTATGCCGTGCCGAATAAGTACATGATCATCGGCAAGTATTACACGATTGACTTTCATATCAATTTCCATTCAGCAGAAAAGGGCGGCAACAGGATATTTATGTAACACAGGCAAAGGGGACAGTTCATATTAAACCGGAAGATTGACTGTTATTGTTGTCCCTTCACCTTTTTTGCTGTCTATATGCATTTCACCTCCAAGAATCCTCACCCGTTCGGACATAGCAGCAAGCCCCATGCCTCTTTGGGCTTTCTTCCTACTCTGCAATGTCTCCGTATTAAAACCTGCCCCATTATCTTTCACAATCAGAAAGATCCGATTTTTAATTTTTTCAATTTTAATCGTTACCTGGGTAGCATAGGCGTGTTTTCCGACATTATTAAGAGATTCCTGAACAATTCTATAAACCAACCGCTGAGCAGCCTGGCTGAAGAAATGATTTATCTCGATAAGATCGAGTGAAACATCAATCCCGTGCAAACGGGCAAAATTTGTTATTAAATATTCTAGGGCGGCATCAACACCGAGGTCATCAAGAGCGACAGGACTGAGGTCGCGGGACAATCTTCTAACGTTTTCTATAATAAGATTAATACTCTCCCGAAGTTCATTGCACTCTTCCTGCAACTCGGGGACGAGATCATACCCCATCTTTTTCTCAAGAGCGCCAACTTGAAGCTTCAGTGCAGCCAGAGATTGCCCTAATTCATCGTGCAATTCTAATGATATACGACGTCGTTCGTTTTCTTGAACAGTTAACAGATTTACAGAAAGAAGATGTAAGGTCTCCTCGGAATCTCTTAATGCGTCCTCGATTTTTTTTCGAATATGAATTTCCGCTTTCAGCTGTTCGTTCGCATTGGAAAGTTCATGGGTCCGCGCATATACCAGGTCTTCAAGTTTTTGTTCCGCTTTCTTGCTTTTATAGGTTACCACTGAGAGGACAATGACGGCTGCCTCGAGGACCAGGGCAATCCCGAAGATTATAAGCCCTGTCTTCTTATCTTTCCAGAGAACCGATTGCGGCTTATCGGTTACGATACTGCCTTCAGGCAATTTTTTCTGTTTTATATCAAAATGTTGAAGTTGTTTATAATCAAAAATCAGTTGATTTTCCGTAGAACGGCCTGCAACGAAATTTTCAACCGGCTTACCCATCAGGATATCAACCACCATTTTAGCAACAGTTCGCCCCTGCTCCCTCTCATCAATCATTTTTCCGCCCAAAATGCCGCAATCCATATAATAACGCCACATTGAAAGTATCGGAATATCAGATTTTGCTGCCAGAAGCGCT
>QKJV01000140.1 GCA_003249165.1 Desulfobulbaceae bacterium
TGAGACCGACGAGATCGATCTAGCTGGGGTGGAACCGTTGATCGCCTGTCCGTCGTCACCGGGCAACGTGGTTGCCATCAGCGAGGTGGCCGGAATCAAAGTAGATCAGGTCATCATTGGCTCAAGTGCCAACAGCGGTTTAAAGGATTTGTTACGGGTAGGAAAAATCGTCCAGAATCGCCATTGTGCACCACAGGTTGAGTTCAACATCAACCCCAGCAGTCGTCAAATCCTGGAAAACGCCATTGCTATGGGTGGCATCATGGATCTGATAAAAGCGGGGGCTAAGGTCCACCAATCTGGTTGCCTGGGCTGTATCGGCATGGGCCAGGCACCGGGGACGGGCCAAGTGAGCCTGCGCACCTTTCCTCGTAACTTCCCTGGCCGCTCGGGTAGCAAGGACGACAAAGTCTATCTCTGCTCACCGGAAACTGCCGTGGCAGCCGCCCTCAAAGGAGTGATCACTGATCCCAGGACCCTGGAGGCGGAGATGGTTTATCCCCTAGTTGAGGATCCGGCCCATCGGTTGGTGGATCGGTCATCGATCGTTGCTCCATCTGAGGAGCTGGCGAGAACGGAAATTATTCGTGGACCCAATATCAAACCCTTCCCAATCCTAACCCCACTGCCGGACGATCTCAAACTCCAAGTGGTCATCAAGGTCGGGGATAATATTTCTACCGATACCATCATGCCGGCCGGCAACAAGGTGCTGCCACTTCGCTCCAATATCGAGGCAATCAGCAAATTCGTCTTCTATCAGATTGCCCCTGATTTTCACGAGCAGTGCCGCCAAGCCGGTGATGCAGCAGTGATCGGTGGAGAAAATTACGGTCAGGGCTCTAGCCGCGAACACGCCGCCCTAGCTCCACGTTATTTAGGGATTCGGGCCAAGATCACCAAAAGCTATGCTCGGATCCACAAAGCCAATCTGTGCAATTTTGGGATACTGCCGCTCACCTTCAAAAACCCAGCCGACTACGACAGCTTAAAAAATGCTTCAATACTCGAACTACCCGGCATTAGAGGCCGTATTGAAAGAGGAGAAACGGAGATCCCGGTCAAAGTGGGCAGCCTGGAAATCACTACCATACTTGATGTTTCCAGCCGTCAACGGCATTGCCTTTTGGCAGGTGGTACTCTGAATCTAGTTCGAAAGGAACTTAATGGAGATGAATAGAAGTGGCCCCAATTTTTGGGACTGAGTCAACGCGCAATAAAGATGGATGCTGGCAGTCTCAGTCTATTTTACGCAGACTGGATTCGATATGTTTCCTGACAAGGAACGAACCGGCAAAGTGACTATTTGGGGTGAGTAAAAAAAAACAAAAGGCCTAATCCACATATTCGGCAACTGGTCATTGACCATTAACGATTTTGAATTATTAAAACAATATATCATGTTACTATTCTACATAACAAACAGTTGACTTTAGAACCATTTCCCCTAATGGATTTTTAACTTCAATGGATATTTCATGCCCACCATCATTTATCACTGAAGGGTTGCAGTTGTTAGACAAGGTTATTTGATTATAATTTATAAATCCTGTGTATGTAAATATAAATTCTGAATTCGATTCATGCTTTTGAAGCGAATATTTTGCTATGAATGCAGCTAAACTTTCATGGGAGTTAATTCCATTGAATTCATTTTCTAGCATTATCATGTGATCACCTTCCTATTTTCATGAACGGAATCAACATTGGCCTGTTCCAAATGTTTCTTTTTTTTCGCAGGGATAATCAATTTTTAGTCCATTTGGTATTAAAGCTAATCACAACATTCTAATTTTCCAGTTTTTTTGATGTAAAAATCATTTTATCAGGATAGAAGCCCCCTATTTTCTGGACAGAATCAGGGTAAAATTGAGGCAGGAGACTGATTATACGTAAATCGGAGAGCAAAGTGAGCTTATTCTTGCAATTCGCGGATATGCCCCGCTTGCCTTAAGGCAAGCTTAGCGAGCTATTTTTTCCATTTCGTGAAGAGAGACCATCCTTGCCATGATCGATTTTGGGGGAGTATCTCTTCCCCCCCTTAAGAATATTTTTATCGGAAAACATCTGTTTTCCGACAGGAGGCTGACCTGCAGCAACAAAACCAAATCTAAGCCATATTTTTTATACGAAAAACTCTGTCGGAAAGATATAGTGTACGGAAAATTATAACAGGAGGTTTTCCGTATATGTTGATCGGCTATATGAGGGTTTCGTCGGATTCGGATCGGCAAAGTACAGACCTGCAGCGTGATGCACTTTTGAAAGCTGGGGTTGATGTCAGGAACATTTTCGAGGATCGAGCCTCGGGAGCCAGGGATGATCGAACTGGGCTGAGCAAAGCGCTGGAGTATGTCAATCCCGGTGATGTGTTTGTTGTTTGGAAACTAGACCGCCTTGGGCGATCCCTGACCCATTTGATTTCCATTGTGAATGAATTGCGGGAAAAACAGGTCGCCTTTTGTTCTCTCACCGAGAACATGGATACCAGTACGCCGTCAGGAGAACTTTTCTTTCACGTTTTTGGTGCGCTTGCACAATATGAGCGAGCTTTGATCCAAGAACGAGTCGTTGCTGGCTTATCTGCCGCTCGGCAGCGTGGCAGGATTGGTGGTAGGCCACGCGCCATTGTCGGCGAGAAACTGAATGCGATTATTGTCGCGCTTAATAGTGGGATGTCCAAGGCAGCGGTATGCCGAAACTTCGGTGTCAAGCGCACCACCTTGATAGAAACACTTACACGAGTCAATTGGACAGGACCTCGTGATACCTCGCCATGATGAAGCCCAAAGTGAGCCCCTGACTATTTAGGTGTGCGAGCCGTTACATATTAAGGTTACATGCGCCCATAAAGCTTGTGCATAATCGGGATTATCATAATGCTTCTCGATTTCAGACGGTTCAGAAACACTCTTCCCCTCTTCAGCCAGAATCTCCAAATGGTCAAAAATAGCATCTTGGGTATTGCTTAGAGCCTCGTCGATGGTTTCCCCGGCTGAAAAGCATCCGGGAAGATCAGGGACCGATACACCAAAACAAGAATCCTGATCTTTATGGATTGCGACGGGATATTTCATATTTCAACTCTTCCCTCCAAAATACGGTCTGCACTGCGGAGCTATCCTTTAATTTCCATCTGTCTTTTCTGGCTCATTAAAAGTGGCAAAAGTCCACGGAATCTTCCCTTGAATGGACTAAGAAATAGACGATTGGAGTAATTAACTGATAATATAGAACATTTTAAATGTTCTTGAGAGCCTTTACGACATTCTGTTAACGGGAAAAGTGGCAAAAGTCCCATCGGCCTATGAACAAAATTCGATCTGCTCGCAAGCTTATTTGTACACTGGCCTCATCAAATTGGGATGAGCTGATCATAGGTTTTTCCTTCGAATACCCGTTGGGTGCGTTAGCTTCCTGATCATGGAGCCCATCACACGCTCGCGGCCCTCGTTTCCGCCATCGTCTCCAATACAATCTCCATCTTCAGGGGAGGAAGCAACTCACATCATGAACGTTAGTTGATCCCTGACAAAATTTGGCGTTTTTTTTCACGGACCCTCCCGTTGGGCCTATATAGCACTGTTTAACGAACATTGGGCAAAGTAGTGTAACGAGGATCTGTTATTTTGATATCGGTCGAGCTCTCCCCACTTTGGGAAGGTCAAAAAGTATCTGGGCTTCGCCCTCAGCCCCTCAAAAACAAAGAGGACCGTGAGTCGTTCACGGTCCTCTTCTGACGAATCATGGGCCTATGGGGTCGAGAAGTCAGCATATTAATTCCCCCTTGGCCCAACCCTTCCAGGAAAAAACCTGGTTGGCGGTTCACTCCTTGTCAGCAATAACCTCAAGCCTTGCCAACGTATAACAGACGAAAGTAGCGAGAAGATTCGTCATAAGTACATCGGATATAAAAATTAGTTGAATAACCAGCGTCGGATCAGCTTTGTGTAACGCGGCATGACAAGATAGACCATGAGCGAAACCACCGTACCCGTAACACACAGTGTTTCAATGTAATGATTTTGCGGAATCCCTGAGTGGCGCAGGAGTGGTATTACAATGAGTGGCACCACAAGGACCAATGGGAAGATGGCGGACCAAGTAACGAGAAATTGTTTCC
>QKJV01000031.1 GCA_003249165.1 Desulfobulbaceae bacterium
TAGATGATTTTCTCCTGTTATCGCCATGGAGGCGGTATGGTCCGGTTTTTTAAAAAAATATTTGGGGGAGCGCAGCCCAGTATTGCCTGTTTCGGACGAACCGATACCGGCAGAGTCAGGAGCAATAACGAGGATAATTTTGCTGCTCTCGTTGAAAAAAAACTCTTTATAGTTGCCGATGGTATGGGGGGCCATCAGGCTGGTGAGGTTGCAAGCAGGATGGCGGTCGAATGTTTGATTGAGTTCTTTACCGCTGATAAGTTACGTAAAATAAAGGAGAACCCGGCTGCTATCCAATACGAGCTTCTTTCCGCTTTCATCAAAACCAATCATACAGTGATGGAAGTGGCTGCAAATAATCCGGATCTTTTTGGTATGGGATCGACCTTGGTCGCATGTCTCGTTGATGAAGGATTTGCGTATATCTGTCATGTGGGTGATGTCCGTGCCTACCTTGATGATGGATACGTTCTCCAGCAACTCACCACAGATCATTCTCTTGTTGCAGGGCTTTCCGGGACGGAAAATGGGATAGGGAGAAATATCATTACTCGAGGTATAGGTTTTCCTTTTGCCGAAGACCCGGAATTTCACCGTGTTGCACTCACCCCAGGCAGCAAGATTCTCTTATGCTCGGATGGGCTATGGAGTATGACAAGCGACGAGGAGATGCACTCGATTCTTGAAAGAGCCGATTCTCCTGAAGAGGCTTGTGATAATCTTGTCAGCAAGGCCAATGAAGCCGGAGGCAGGGATAATATCACCGCTGTCGTAATATACTGTTAACCGATGTGATACCCGTTTTGCTGCACAGCAAATTTGCATCAGAATTGATTGCAGTTATACCTATCTGTAGAGATGGATCTTGACTTTTTCTCCGTTCCGCAATCGCCGCCGATTTGCAGGAATGACAATCGTTGCGTCAGCTGCTTCCGTCAGGCCAGCCGGCCGCACAGTAAGCATGCCGGAGTGTGTTGCGGTAATGCCGCTTTTTAAATTCAGTAAACCTTTCTTTTTGATGACCATATTCTTGGTAAGAATAGCCCTTGTTTTAACAGGAGAATATCGTTTGCCCTGCATCGCCAGTATTGCCGGGCGAACAAGTTCGTTAAACAGGAGATGAACCGCCGGGGGCGGCCCAGGAAGGCAGAAGAAGAGAGTTTCATCCTTTGCTCCGAAAATCGTGGAGCGCCCTGGGCGCACCTGCAAAGAATGGTAAAGAATTTTAACGCCTGTTTTTTCCAATGCCTGCCCCATCAGATCATACTTCCCAGGTCCCATTCCTCCAGTTGTAATCATTATGTCAGCCGGCAAAGCATTATGCAGCTGCTCTGCGATTTTATCTGTATCATCAATTATCCTGCCGAGAGATAAGGGAATGCCGCCCGCCAGTCGAATCAGCCCATCAAGCATAGCGAGATTACCGCTGATGATTTGTCCCTGAAGTGGTTTTTCTTCGACGAGTTCACTGCCGGTACAGAGAAAGGATATTTTCGGCCTGGAAAAAACTTTGACGTTGATGACGTTGAACAGGCCGGAAGTGGCCAAAAGGTGGAGATGAAAAGGAGTGATGCATTCACCGCGACGGAGGATAAGCCCTCCCTTACGAAGATCTGTTCCAATAGGTCGGATGTATTGTCCTGATCCGCCAAATTTGAAAATGGTGACTGATTCATCTCTTTCCCTGCACCATTCTGCTGGAATAATTTGATCGATAGTCGGAGGAACCGTGCCACCTGTCATAATGCGAAAAACGCCTCCTGTTTTGATTCGCGGAATCATCGTGCAGCCGGCAGCTATTTCTCCGATTACAGGCAGAGTCAATGGTGGTTGGGCACCTTTAATATTTTTGCTGCAAATACCATAACCATCCATGGTGGACTGTCTGAAATGGGGAACCGGAATGCGTGCATGCAGGTCAGTAAAGGGCCTTCGGCTAAGGGATTCACCAATGGGAATAATTTCCTCTGTGCACGGACAGGAGTTGGCAAAAATAAGTTTTTTGGCATTTTCCAGCGAAAGGGAGTCATCCACGGTCATAATTTTCGTTCAGGAGCAATTGCAGGTCTTCCAATCGGTTTATATTGTGAAAAGATGTCAGGTCACCAGTGATCGCAACAACTTCCTGTTGCGTTACTTTGCGGATATTAAGGCGCTGCAGGGCAAGGCGGATTTTGCCCTCTTTTGCCTGGAGTTGTTGGGTAATGACCGGCAAACAGCTTTTCCGGTATACTGCATAAAGAGGTTCAGGACCAGACTCGAGCCATGGCAGGGCTACATCCCAGTTGCCGGGAAGATTGCAGATAAAGTCAATGAGGCGGATGTTTATGTTCGGCATATCACAGCCGACAATAAATGCCTGCTGAGTTGATATGTGTGTTAAGGCCGCATGGATACCGGCAAGCGGTCCGCAACCGACGTAAATATCCCCTGACATCTCCCAACCGAGAAAGCGATATATCTCGGGGGTATTGGTAACCAGGAGACGTTGAGGAAAAAGACTTTCGAGAACAGCCGCCACGTGTTGGATCATGTGATTCCCCTGCAGCAGGGCAAGCGCTTTATTGCTGCCGAATCTCGAACTTGCCCCGCCTGCCAGAATAACGCCTGTGGTTTCAGTGATTATCTGCGAATTGGAAGGCATATCAGCCCGGAGGCCAGTTCATGACACGGCCACCCAGGACATGCATGTGAATATGAAAAACCGTCTGGCCAGCCTCTGCTCCGTTATTGAAGACGATTCGGAAACCGTCACCGATTCCGTTTTCCTTGGCAAGTTTTGCTCCGATTCGCATCATTTTACCGACAAGTTGTTCGTCTTCCGCGCTTAAGGCTCCGGGACCAGCAATGTGTTTTTTCGGGATTACGAGAAAATGTTTTGGCGCCTGGGGGGCAATATCCCAGAAAGCCGTCACATCATCGTCTTCATAAAGTTTTGAGGCAGGAATATCTCCGTTAATAATTTTGCAGAACAGGCAGTTCGGGTCCATTGGCAACTCCTCGATTGAATGTCTGGGTGGAGAGGTGTATGCTATCATGCATTCTGGCCGGAATGTACTGAAGCCTGATGTCTATGTCAACACTTCATCGGAAGGCATTGTTCGATATCGGGAAACGACTGTGAAGGCTACAAGATTTCCTTTCTTTATATGGCTTCCTTTTCTCTCACAGGAGAAGTTTTTCAATGAGGTTGATCCATAAAATATAGGATGCATGATGATTGATTCATCAGCAGAAAATCAGTATGATGCTTTCCTTTTTTAAAATATATCAGATACAATGAGCTGCGAAATTACCATCATAAATGCCAAAATTTTTGCTCCTGGAGCCCCCGATGGTTTTACAGAAAACGGCTTCGTTTCACTGAACGGGGGACGTATTACCGCTGTCGGGGAGATGAAAAATTTTTTCCCCTTGCCGGATAAAAAGCTCATTGATGCCGCGGGAGGTCTCGTTATGCCGGGCCTTGTCAATGCGCATAATCATGCGGCCATGACCCTTTTTCGTGGAATGGCGGATGATCTGCCCCTCATGACCTGGCTTCAGGAGTATATATTCCCGGCCGAGGCTCGTTTTGTTTCCCCGGAGATGGTTTATTGGTGCAGCAAACTGGCTGCTGCGGAGATGATTATGTCCGGAACAACAACAGTTGCCGATGCGTATTTCTATGAGGAAGAAGCGGCTAAGGCCTTTGTTGAAAGCGGGATACGGGCGGTTGCTGCCCAGGGGGTTATCGATTTCCCTGCGCCCGGAGTCCCTGATCCTGCTGAAAATATTAAAGTTGCTGCTGATTTTATTGAGCGTTGGAAGGGAAAGGATCTGATTTGTCCGGCAGTTTTTGCCCATTCCCCTTATACCTGTTCTGCGAAGACTTTGAAGTCGGCAAAAGCACTCTGCCGATCAGCAAATGTCCCCTTTTTTATCCATCTGGCAGAAACCAGGATAGAACAGGATTTGCTCGCCGATCGGTGGCAGGGGTCTCCGACCGCTTATCTCCACTCTCTTGATCTGCTTGATCCAGATACGATCTGTGTCCATTCTGTCTGGTTGGATAAAAATGATATAGATCTACTCGCATCATGTGGCTCTGCGATCGTAACCTGTCCACAGAGCAATATGAAACTGGCATCAGGTGTTGCTCCTGTAACTGACCTGCTTGCAGCCGGGGTGCCTGTCGCCTTGGGCACCGATGGCTGCGCCAGCAATAATGATCTTGATCTTTTTGGAGAAATGGACTCCTGTGCCAAACTGCACAAGGTGCGCAACCTTGATCCGTCTATAGTCGGAGCCAGAGAGGTTCTGCATATGGCAACCAGCCAGGGAGGAAACCTGCCTGGATTTGGTGGTACAGGGTCGGTTGCGGTCGGGATGCCGGCTGATATCATCATCATTGACCTTCACCAACCACATCTCTGTCCGTTTTATTCCATTGACAGTCTTGTCTATGCTGCAGGAGGCGGTGATGTTTCAAGCGTTTTCATTAATGGGCAAGTCGTTATGCACGACAGGCAGATTTTGACTTTCGATGTGGTTGAAACAATGGAAATGGTGGCGAAGCTCGCCCGGCGTGTCTGTGGCGTTTGAGCCGTTTTTCTTTACGGGATTAAAACGAACCTTTATGACTCATACAAATTCTTCAAAAAAGATACCCTCCTGGCATATCCATCGCCATCTTTATGAATGGGTACTCCATTGGGCTGAAACGCCCTATGGGTTGCGTGCCTTGATTGTTATTTCTTTTATAGAAAGCAGCTTTTTCCCTATTCCGCCAGATATCCTTCTTATTGCCTTGGTAATGGGCGCCAGATCGCACTGGCTGCGTTTTGCCTTTTGGTGCACTATAGCTTCAGTGGTCGGGGGACTCGCTGGTTATGGTATTGGTGTTTTCGCCTGGGAAAGCGTGGGAAAATGGATTGTGGAAAACATTGCCCATGTCCAGCTCATCCCGGTTAACGGCAGGGAAGACATAGCTCTGCCTTCTTATATGCTTACCACCTTCGGGAACAGCCTTGGAGGGGAATATCTTTTTCAGGTGTATGACAAGTGGAATGCCTGGATTGTTTATGTTTTCGGTTTGACGCCTTTACCGTATAAACTGGTCACCATAACCGCAGGTGTTGCCAGAATAAATCTGCCAATTTTTATTGTAACCTCAATAGCTGCACGGGCCACTCGCTTCTTTGTTGTAGCCTGGGTATTGAAAAAATGGGGAAAACCAGCAAAGGCTTTTATCGATCGATATTTTAATCTGCTCTGTGTTGCCTTTGTTCTTTTATTGATTGCCGGATTTGCCGTTGTGAAATTATTTTTTTGATAGCTCATACTGTATGCAGCATGAACAGAACCGCCCGCGGATAATGAAGTTCATGCTTCCCAACCGGCACTGCCGATGAGACTGACAAAACGAACTTTTTCAATACATCGTTCAGAGATGACGCCGTCCTTTTTGGTGACGGACAGGAGATCCTGGCTGAAACGGTCTCCTACTGGTATGA
>QKJV01000317.1 GCA_003249165.1 Desulfobulbaceae bacterium
GGACGTCGTATGGCGTCCACTTCCCAACCATCCTTCGGCCGGACGAATTTTCCATCATTGTAAGGCCACAAATTCTCCAGACAGACACCGTGGCGTTGCCAGCCCTTTAAGGCACCACGACAGCTCGATCCTTCGTAGTCCTCTCCAGGCCATTCATCATAGAAACGTGCCAGGTGATAAAGCATGCGGGGGCTTACCAGGTTTTCGATCCCCATAGGCTGTTTATTTTTGACAGACTCAATCCAGCTTAGAAAGTTAATCACTGCAGCAAGACCGAACCCTGTGCATGCACCTTCACTTTTCTGGTCAAGGATAAGACCTGTAGTCAGGTAAGCGGGCAGCCACTCCTTCATCTCCTTGTCGCTGGGATAAAGAGATGGAAGGTTCTCAACCGGCGGTCGGTAAGGCAGGTCACGGATATCGAGCCGGTCAGGTCTGGCGTCGAGGGTTAATGTCATGTCATTTACTTTCACGATTTTCGATGGCATAGTATCTCTCCTTTTTGTCCAGGTCGAGGAGGAAAGAAAGATCCCCCCCAAGAGCATTTGAGTTGATGACGCGAAAATCTGTAAGGACTCTGTCTAATCTGCTTGGTGCTTCCTGTCGGGTTTGATGTCTATTAATGAATATTTGCCAGTTAAACAGCAAAAAAATTGACAGGGTGCACCTCGTAATAGAGAGTAAGTTCTGCTCCTCCGGGCAGGAGGGAGGTCTCTATGATTTTTTTTTACAAATACCTCAATTCTGCAAATCTGAGCGTCTCGTGTTCATGGCATATTGCTGAAAATTAAGAAGTTGTATCGATAAGAATACCTGTCTCATGCTGCAGATTGTCCAGGGTCGTTGTCAGATTTTCTGATTTGAGCGGAATATCGCGGGTTATTCGGCATATTTCGCTGTTGGAGCAATCGTCTGTGGTATTTTTCACAAAAACCAGATGCAGAGGCATGCCGTTCGCGGTCAAATCCTCGTTAACCCGGTTCAGGACATGCCGGAGGTCTCTTTCAGCCACAGGTATGGAAACCTGGTTTGTTGTTTCCGGAGGCTTTCTTTCCTGATAGGTTGCCCACGCCTGTCTGAGGACTGCCCGATCGACGGGCCGCACTCTGCCGACTGGTTGCGCCGGTGGAATGTCTGTCGGAGGAGGGATGGGTTCTCCTTGATCAGGGGCGGGATTTCTTGTCTCATAAACGACAACCACATAGGGCGTCCTGTCCGGATTCAGCAGAGAAAATGGCAGGGTAAAGGCCGATGCTGGTTCTGGTGCAAAGTTTGCGTTGACAGCGTTTGTTGAGAAAATTGTTCTACTTTCCCCTGTGACCAGGGTAAGAAGCGATGCGGTTGTTTCGGCGGCGAGTTCCGCATTTAATCCCTGGATAGCTTGTCTCGCCTGATTTGCAAGGTTTCCCGATGTTGTGGTCGTACCAGCGGTCTGCGTTTCCGTTACTGTCGGAGTGGTTGCTCCGGTTGCAGGGTTCAATCCGTCCAACACCTTGTTGGTCAGCAGTTCATTTTGCTGGATAGTATTGAGTGGCTGTAAATTTTGATCTGCTTCCAGTTCCGCGGGAGTTTCATTTATGAGCAGGGAATTTGTTTCTGTCTGAGAAGTGAACCCCACATTCGCCAGGGTCTGATTAATCAGTAGTTCGCTCTGCAGCAGGATGTCCTGCACTTCAGTTGAGCCGGGAACCGTTGCCTGCGGAGCGGTTATATCGGCAAGCGTATCTGCAGTATTCTGCTCTGCAGTAAAGGGAAGGTTTCGGAGTGTTGTATTAATTAATTGTTCATTTTGTAAAAGGGAGCTTCTTGCGTTGGCTGCGCCAGGCGTCAGAATCTGGTTTTCTGCGTTCAATCGGGCAGAAAAACTCGACAGGGCATTATTGCTCTGTGCCTGTTGGATCACATTTGAAAGAGAATCGGCAGGGGCAATTTCATTGATGGCCATGGCTTACTCCCTTTACAATTTTATCATTTATTAAACCATAGGCGTGAGAGAATAAGTTGTCAAGAAGGAGGAGTTCCAGTGAAATGAACTAAGATCAAAACAGTTACAGAATGAGGAGATGACTTCGGACTTATTTTCTCTAAAATTAAAATTTTTATAGAGAGGCTTTGAAGAAAGATTCTTTCCCAAGCGTTACGAATCCGATTTTATTTCCCAGGCAACAAGGGTAGAAAATGATCGCTTCTTTTCCCATGGGTACACTTTTTGTTCCAGTATCGGTTTTTCTCTGTCAGCTGGGGGAAGAAGCGGCACAAGCTCCTCCATGCAGTCCCGGCGCGCTATGATCAACTTCACTCCAGCTCGTGATGCTATAAAATCCCGCGCCTCATCCGGAGTTGTCAGCATTGGGATAGGTTGCGGTTGATTGAGATAGAAAACAATGTCTTTGGTATGTTTTCCATAAAAAGCAATATGGTCGGGACTGATTTTTGCCTTATCAATCACAGCTTTCAGTTCCAGGGCGAATGGTTTGCCCGTCCGGTAGGCATCGAGTTCGATATGTTGCCAGCAGAAAAAGCTTCCCATAAGAATGACTGCACTGAAAACTGGCAGAATCACTTTGTGACTGACTCCAAGAAAAGAGGAGATAGCATAAGCTTTTGGCTTTGGCACAAACCATACCGCCAGAGCAGCCAATCCCGCAACCGGAGTGAAAGTTGCCATTGATGAGGGAGGGATAAAACCGATCTTGTTTTGAACAATGCCCCATAAGGCAGGGGTCAAAAGTTCAAAAATCGATATGACAGCCAGCAGACCGATTTGCAGCAGCAGAAAAAAACGTTTCAGTTTTTTATTTTTTGATCTCTGCAGAAATACGGAGATATAAAGAGCACAAAAAGGAATGATTGGCAGGATATAATAATTTCGTCTTGAACCTGATAATGAAAAGAAAACAAAAATTACAATAATCGTTTCAACTAACCAGCGTGTCTTTTTATCACCGGTTGCGAGTAATTCTCTGCCTGAGCAAAGTGCACCGAAAAACAGAGGGGCCCAAGGCAGTAAAAGTGTGGGAACGTGGATGAAATAAACGTAAAATGGCTCCTTGTGATCGAATGCCTGAAAATAGCGCAGTATATTTTCGTGAAATACAAGATACAAGCCACTGCTTTGATAGCCGTTGTTGGTCGAATTTGCGATAATAAAAGGAATTATGTAAAGAATACCGCCAACAAGCAGGGCCAGGAAATTTCCTCGATTCAGGTGTGTTTTCCAGCGGGATTCTCGTAGAAGATCAGGCAGGAGAGCTAACACAGGAACAATGACTGCGGCCAGGCCTTTAGTGTGCGCCCCCGTGAAGCAGATCAGATAAAAAACAAGATAAGTCAGGAAGACAGGTTGCTCCCTTCGCTGCCAATACCAGCTAACGGCCAAAATGATGGCAGCCAGGTTCAGCATATCTGCTTCCGCTATTCTGGCCCAGAAAAGCAGCGCATACGACGTCAATAGAAGCCAACCCGCGGTTCTCCCAACTTCTTCAGACCATAATTGTCTGCCAATTCTCAATGTCCCCCATAGAACCAGCAGCCCGGCAATGGCACTTGGCAGTCTTATTGATAATTCATTGAGTCTTCCTGTAATGGCCTGAACAATTATGATGAACCAGTAGCTCAACAATGGTTTGTCAAAATATTCAACCCCATTGATTTTGGGATGAAAGTAGTCGCCGGTGAGGAGCATTTCTCTCACAACTTCAGCCCAGCGGTCTTCCGATCCCCAGAGAGCTTTCTGGCCAAGCCCCCAAAAAAGAAGCACGAAAGCCGCCACCCAAAATATTAAAATAGGCAGCTTTTTCTCATCTGTATTGATCATAGCTGAATTTGCACCTGAAAACTGGGTGTTACGAAAAAACACTAGCCAACCGATATTGTTTCAATAATCAACTTCGGTATGAGGGTCAAGAGTATTAATTTGCCACAACTCTCCGGAAAGGATAAGTCGTAGAATTTCAAGTCAAGTGCCACATTATATTGCTTGAAGATGAAAAATTAGTGAAACTTCGGGAAGATGAAAATTGATGCCGGAATATTGTAAATTTTTCAGGAGTATGAACACAAATGCCATCCCGAAAAATCTATCGCTGGCCTATACAAAGAATGCCAGACGGTATCTCTTATAGAAAAGAATTTATTTGAGTTCTTTATTTTCCCCTGAAAGCCAGCCGTACTGCTTCCAGTAAAGCTGTTTGATGCGGTTCATCATATGCCGGCGTTTTTCAGGCAGCTGTTCCATGAGGTAATAGAGGGTTGGGACCACGACAAGGGTGAGGAAGGTGGCGACTATCAGGCCGAAGATGACCACGATCGCCATGGAGCGCCACCACTGGCTTGATTCGCTGACCCAGGAGATGGAGAGATCGTGGAAGTCGAATGAAACGCCGGTGACCATAGGAATGAGACCGAGGATGGTGGTAACGGCGGTGAGTATGACAGGCCGCAGCCGGGTGGCTCCGGCGGCAACCACGGCATCTGCCAGGGCCATGCCCCGTTCCCGCAGTTTGTTTGTGTAATCAATGAGCACAATGGCGTTGTTCACCACAACGCCGGCAAGTGAAATGACACCAACTCCGGTCATGATAATCCCGAAAGGCTGGCGGAAAAGCATCAGCCCCAAAAATGCGCCGCCGAGTGAAAGAATGACTGACGTCATAATGATGAATGGCTGACTGATGGAGTTGAACTGGCTGACCAGGACGAGGAATATCAGCAACAGGGCAACAACAAAGGCTTTGGAGAGAAAATTCTCCGATTCCTGCTGGAATTCAAACTCCCCGGTGAATTTGGTCTGGTAGCCGGGTGGCATAGGCAGCTTTTTCAGGAGTTC
>QKJV01000021.1 GCA_003249165.1 Desulfobulbaceae bacterium
TTGTGAAATACGTAAGTCCACAACAAAAAATAAATTTGTGATAAGATATTATCTTTTACTAAAAATGTTCTTTTCGAATGATTCACATATTTTCAATAAATATTTGCAGATCCAGGTGTTGGTGTTGAAGTGAACGCCCAGTCGGTATCGGCGTCATCTATATCGGATCCGTTCGGAGAACGGACCAAAGATCCTTCTACATCTCCAGAATCGGCTGCCGTGGCCGCTGTGCCTTCAACGAAATTGAAAGTGCCAATACCTGTGACATTTCCATTCATTACGGAACCTTCATAGGACAGAGCGTCGAGTAGTTCGAGCGCCGAATTGTCTATTATACCCACTGCATCCGGGCCGCCGTTCTGTATGTTGTTTGAAGTTAACGGGAACTCGATAAACAGTGCAGACTGATCCGGAACGACTGTTGGGCTACCTACAACAAGGTATTGGCCTGGGGAGAGGGTGTTTCCGGCGGTATCCAGGGGGATCCTCATGTAATCAACCTCTGTTGCACCGTTAATAAGGACCAATTCAAGGTTGGCGAGGTCCACATTGTCCGGGCCTGTATTAAGAATCTCAATGAACTCGTTGGAATCGGTTCCAGGTTGATCGTAGTCAATTTCGTTTATCACCAGATTGTGAGAGGCATCAACGATATTTATTGTCGAGGATGCAAGTGGTTCTGCTCCCCATGCTGCGTAGATCGTTACCGTTGTTGCGGTTGAACCGGAAGTAAAATTAAAAGTACTCTGCATTTCACCTTCCGGGACGATGACTGATGGAGGCAGCGTTCCTGCTGTCGGTTGGTCAAGTGACAGGTTCACCACAGCTCCTCCTGCTGGCGAGGGGATATCCAGTGATACAGTCATTTCCAAGCTATTGGAAAATGATATGGTGGCATTTACCGGTGTCATGCTTATCGCCTGGGGTAGTTCGGAAGCTCCCAGAACTCTTACCGAGGTGGACCTGCTGATCGAATTAAGTGTTGCGGTTACGTCTACAGAAAGGTTCTGGGCAACACCGGTAACAGGAACATTTACACTGGCCGAACCTGTTAAGACCGTGACAAAGGTTGGAACGGTAAGCGAGCTAGGATTACCCGAACTCAGTGATACCTGGGTGTCTGTTTTGGCAGGTAAGGTCAGGTTTACTTCCAGGGAAGGAGTCGTAGTGGCATTTACTTGTCCTTCAGTTATGAATGCCAGGGAAGGTGTAATGCTCAGCAGTACAGGTGCTGGTAGACTTGTATCTCCTGAATCACAAATGTCGCCTATGCCATTGCCATTGGTATCGGCTTGAACACCTCCTGATAGTGGCATCGGCGGGTTGAACATGCCCGGACAGTTGTCGGATACATCTTCAACACCGTCACCGTCAAGATCTGTCCCTGTAGGCAAGCCGGTATATTCATTCGGCCTTGAAGGGGTGCATGTCGGTTCGGTTGTCCAGTTGTCACAGGAGAAAAGGGGATAAGCCCCTGGGGTAGTGTTTATTTGAGCCATTGTCATGCCGAATTCCCGCAGAGTACATATGCTCTTGGATGTCCCGCAGACATCAAGGGTATCGCAGCCATCGGAAGGTACGAGGGTTTCGACCAGAGTCTGATCTCCGTAAAGTGGGACCCCTCCTTTCAGTACCAGGACAACGTCCTCGTTCGCGGCATCAATGATGGCCCGGTAGCCTTTATTTACCGATGCATTCCATATGACCAGATCGGCGACCTTGCCAATCTCGATAGAGCCCATTACATCATCGAAGCCGGTAGAAGTCGCAGCGTTGATGGTAGCCATGTTGACGAGTTCGTTATCAGTAAAAATGTTGCTGTTCCAGGCACTGTTCCACTGATCGGCACAGGACAATTCTCTGAGCATGTTGGGAGAACCCGAGTGTACCCAGTAAGTTCCTAGGGAAATTTTGCCGCCAGCCCTCTTGAAAGCTGGGATAATAGCAGTATTGCCATAGAGAGAAGTATCAGAACGTGGAGTCCATACCATCTCCACATTCCTTGAAGCGGCAAGGTTTATGTCAGCCAATGTGAGACCTGCACCGCCAACTATCCTGGTAGGGACCTTCATAACATCCTCGCTGCCTATACCCAACCCAGATAGGCATGCAAATTCGTTTTCTGCTACTTCGTCAATACCTTCCGCGACACTTAAAAGGGATGATTGGTTACCGGAAATGCTTTCCCAAGTTATTATTCCAGGGTAGGCACATGTTGATGATAGTTGGGTACCGTCAGAATCACCCAGCGGAAACGAATAGATATCGGCAGTATTATGGACCAGACCATCCAGGCCCAGGCTACTGGAAAGGTTGCGCATGAAACCTGAAACAAAGTTGATGCCTGTGACACCGCTTGTGGCTCCACCCATTACCTGTCGGATTTCTTCCCAGATTGTTCCTGAAGTACTTGAGGTTACTGATGTGAGTTTTGTATGGCCTCTAGCCCCTATGCGCCAGTCATGGCGTTGTTCGTATTTCTCGGTATTATCGAACGGAGCACCAAGGCCATAGCCAGTGTATATCTTTGCATTGATCATCCCGGGGGAGACGATACCATTCGGGCAGCGTATTGTTTTGGCAGTCGCAGCACCGGGGGTGTTACTGCAGTCGCATCCACTACATACGATCACACCGTTGTCTACAAAGACCTCGCCGGCGGTATATATATTAATAGGTGCATTAATTAGCGGACATATGTTATACTGCGTCCATGAAAGAACTGGACGGTCGAAAAATAAGCCGAGAGGCTCTTGAGGCAATAAGGATCAGGGCGGTGCGGCGTGTTGAAGCCGGTGAAAGCCCTGAAGTTGTCATTAAAGCCCTTGGTTTTACCAGGGGGCGAATCTATGAATGGCTGGCAAAATACCGGGAAGGCGGTATCGAAGCCCTTCGCAGAAAAAAGGCCCCCGGCAAAAAGCCCAAACTTGATGGCAAGCAGCTGAAGAAAATATATCGGCTTGTAGTAGGAGAAAATCCGCTGCAACTCAAGTTTGAGTTTGCCCTCTGGACCAGAGGTATGGTGCAAGCGTTGATCAAAAGAGAGTTTGGTATCAACCTCAATGTCATCACGGTTGGGCGGTTGCTGCACAAATTGGGATTGACCCCGCAGAGGCCAAAGAGAAAAGCGTATCAGCAGGACGAATACTATGTGTTGAAATGGATGGCTGAGGACTTCAAAAAAATCAAGCAGCTTGCTGCGAAAGCCAATGCCGACATTTTCTTTGGTGACGAATCTGCAGTTCGATCGGACTATCATTCCGGTACCACCTGGGCAGTGCGCGGCAAGACGCCAGTGGTGAGGACTACGGGTACCCGGCATAAAGTGAATCTTATCTCGGCGATCAGTCCGCGTGGCGAGATGCGTTTCATGGCCACGGAAGGAAACGTTAACGCAGAGGTATTCATAGAATTTCTGAAGCGGTTGATAACGAATGCGAAAAACCCCATCTTTCTTATTTTGGATAACAGTTCGGTTCATCGTTCGACAGAAGTCAGAAACTATGTAGAGAGTACCAATGGCAGATTACGCATATTTTTTCTTCCCCCGTACTCCCCGGAGTTGAATCCGGATGAGCATGTCTGGAACTACTTGAAGAATCATAACATTGGTCGTCAAGTAACGAAAAACGGTTGGGATTTGTATACCAGAGTCACACGGGTGATGCGCTCCCTGCAAAAGTTCCCTGATAAAATCAGGTCATTCTTTCGACATCAATGGACGAAATACACGCTTGTGTCCGCTAATTAATGCACCTATTAATACCTTCCGGGGTAACGACATTTCCCTGGATTAACAGGGAGTTGTCTCCTGCCGATATTTCGCAGGTGCCGCTGAGGACCGGGGCAAGGGTCCGAGGACAGGCTAACTTGGATTTTTGTCTAAGTAACAAAAAGACAGGGCCGGTAATGGAATCAGCGGGTGTCGTCTGAGACTGGGCAGATAAACAGAATAGTAGAGTAAGTAAGACAGAGAATATGATTGTTGTATTCACCTTTGAATTTATCAATTTTCCCCCTTTGGTTTAGAAAGTGAACTCCTTGGCGATCTCGCT
>QKJV01000245.1 GCA_003249165.1 Desulfobulbaceae bacterium
TATTATGCCGGATCGCGATATTGCTCACCGTGAGTTACGGGATAACAGAACCGCCGATGAACTCTATCTTGAATCAGGCAATCCGTTACTTGCGTCAATGGGGCATCTTGCCAGGGATTTTCTCGTATTATTGCAGGAACGTAATTGCCTCGAAGAAGATCTGTTCGAGGCTCCTCCCTCAAACAGCCAGCTCGAGACAATCCAGAATGACATTCTGGAATTAACATGTTCGGAAAACAGGGTTGCGGACGATTCCGTTGTTATTTTTTCCTGTCATAGTCAAATGCGGGAGGTAGAGGCACTACAGGATCATCTGCTTGATCTGTTTGAACGGGATAAATCGCTCATTGCCTCTGATGTTATCGTTATGGCTCCGGACATCGAAACCTATAGTCCCCTGATCCTGTCGGTATTCGGGCTTGAACGTAATCATCCTCATTTTATTCCCTTTTCCCTGGCGGACAGGAATGCCGGTGCAGACAGTCTTCTGCTGGAAGCTTTCTTTTTAATGCTTGATCACGCAGGAGGACGCTATCCGGCTGGCGGTATCGTTGAGCTTATCTGTTCCCCTGTCGTCAGTCGTCGGTTTAAGCTTGAGGAAGCAGATGGGAAACGCATCCGCCAGTGGGTTCGGGACCTCGCCATCTGCTGGGGGCGTGACGGACAACAGAAGAAAGAACTGGGGTTGCCCGCGTATGATGAAAATACATGGAGGGCCGGGCTTGACCGTTTGCTGCTCGGTTATGCCATGTCGGATAAAGATGCTCTTTTTGCCGGAATTTTGCCCTATGGACTCAATGACAGCAGTGATACGGACCTGCTTGGAAGATTGCTTGACGCTGTTGAGACGCTGTTTGCCTGGTTGACTCGCCTGACCGGCGAATATGACCTGCTGCAATGGAGTGAGATGTTGCAGGAGATGGTTGCCGACTGTTTCGCGGTAGCTGGCGAACAGGAAACAGAGATGCTCAATCTCAGGACAGTTATCCAGAACTTGGGCATCCTTCTCAATGAAAGCGGTTTTGCCGAAGAACTGGATCTCCGGGTGGTAAAAAACTGGCTGCAGAAAGAGTTACGCCAGGAAAAATCCCCCCACGGTTTTCTGAGTGGTGGCATTACTTTTTGTTCGCTACTTCCCATGCGCGCCATACCCTTCAAAATAGTCTGCCTGCTTGGCATGAATGACGGAGAATTTCCGCGTCCCCATTTTACGCTGAGTTTTGATCTCATGAGTCTTTCTGCCAGAAGAGGTGACCGTAACCCTCGCCATGATGATCGTTACCTTTTTCTCGAGGCGCTTTTATCGGCTCGCAGACAGCTTTACATCAGTTATGTCGGACAGTCGGTGCGGGATGACACCACTCTGCCTCCCTCTGTACTTGTCAGCGAATTGCTTGATTATATAAAGATGGTCCGGGGAACCGCTGAGAAGCAAAAAGAAGAAACAGGCGATGTTATCCGCCATAGACTGCAGCCCTTTCATCCCGCCTATTTTCAATCGGGAGGAAGGCTCTTCAGTTATTCGGCTGAAAACTATCATGCCGCCCGGCAACTTGTGGCGGGAAGCGATCCGACCGTGGGCTTCTGGCAGGGGTTTCCTCTCCCGGAGGAAGATGGCTTGGATGATGATGTCCAACTGGATGATTTGTTGGATTTTTTCTTCCATCCAGTCCGTTTTTTTTGCCGCCGCAGGCTCGGCATTGAGTTAACTGCTCCGGAGCGGTTAAGAGACGATAACGAGCCGTTTGTGCTTGATGGTCTTGCTCGATATCAATTGGAGAAGGAACTGGTTGATCTTCTCGTAAAAAAGAATGATATTAAAAACATTACGGATCAGTCAGGCATTTGGAAAGCCAGGGGAATTCTTCCCCATGGTAAAGTCGGTCGAATAGCGCTCCGGGAAGTCCAGCAGGAGGCTTCACGATTTTACGGTCAGCTTGCCACCTATCTGGCTCCGGTTGCTGTAACACCGCATTTTCGCATTCCGGTGCAGAATCATATTCTTTGCGGGCAACTGAATAATTTGACGGAAAAAGGGTTGCTTTATGCCAGACCTGCAAACCTGAAGGGCAAGGATCTTTTGTGTGCCTGGATAGAGTACCTGATTCTTCATCTCATCCAGGGAGAAATGCCATTGCGGAGTGTTGTTGTGGCCCGTGACGCGACAGTTGTGCTGCAACCCGTCTCTCATGCCGGTATTGTATTTAATGAACTGTTTAGGCTCTTTGTCGGAGGGATGAACGAGCCGATCCCTTTTTTTATCGAAACTTCGTACCGCTATGCTTTATATGCCTGCCAGGGAAACCTGGCAAAGGCCGAAAGGGAGGCGGAACTTACCTGGAAGGGAGGTTTTGCTGGCGGTGGTGAAGGCGAGGATACGTTTTTGAAGTTTCGTTATCGTTCTGTGGGAAATCCTTTGGATCAGCGTTTTAAGGATACGGCAATGAAAGTTTTTTCTCCAATAATTGAAAATTATAAGGAGTACAACAATGGCTGAGCCGAAACTGGTACAAAAATGGAAGAGTCTGTCCAGGATGCAGAGATGGGGAATAATAGGCGGATTTTGCTTTCTTTTTTACACGATTTTCGGTTTCTGGATTTTGCCGGCGATCGTTCGGAGTCAGCTGGAGAAAAAACTGACTGAGGCCCTGCGCAGGCCCACAACAGTGCAGGAAGTAAAATTTAATCCCTATATGCTGCAGGCGGAAATCAATAAATTTTTAATTAAGGATCTTGAAGGCAAGGAACCTTTTATCTCTTTTGACTCCCTCCGGGTAAACCTGCAGGCATTATCTCTTTTTAAGCGTGCCCTGATTGTTAAGTCATTTTCCCTGGTTAATCCATATTGCAAAATAGTTTTCAACAAGGATGAAAGTTTTAATTTTTCAGATCTGACGGCAAACGGTGATGATGCAGAGAAAAAAGAAAAGGAAAAAGAAACAAAACCTCTGTTGTTTTCCATAAACAATATTGATCTGAGTGGCGGCAGGATTGATTTTGATGACAATGTGAAGGACGTTAAACATCGGATTACCGATCTCCATATCGCCTTTCCCTTTCTGTCTAACCTGCCCTATAAGGTTGATATTTTTACCAAACCCATTTTTGCTGCTGTCGTTAACGGGACGCCGATGAGTTTAGCCGGCGAAAGTAAGCCTTTTAATCCAACGCGGGAATCGGATATTAACCTTAATTTTGCAGATATAGACCTCACGGCTTATCTTGCTTATCTGCCGAATAATCTCAATTTTATTGTAAAAAAAGGTAGGCTTGATCTGGACGTCTATTTTTCTTTTCTGGCAAAGGAAGAAGGAAATCTGGCCTTGAATCTCAAAGGAAGGGCCTCGCTGCGGGAATTGGAGGTAGTTGATAGGTCGGAACAGCCGCTGCTTTCCTTCCCTGAACTGGCGGTTGAGGTTGAGAGTGCTGACCCTTTCCGTCGGGATATTCATTTAGCCAAAATAATCTGGAGGGAGCCTGAGATTTTTGTCCAGCGTGATAAGGCGGGAGCGTTGAACCTTGTCGGTCTTGTTGCCTCTCAGCCGGCTGAGGCCAGCGGTGTTGACAAAGAAACAAGTTCCAAAACCTCAGCATCCCCTGATTTGTTGTTTGAAGTGGCAAGCGCGGCAATAAACAATGCAAATATCCATTTCACGGATCAGGCTGTTCCCGGTCCCATGCAGACAACCCTGCAACCTGTCAATCTCATGGTAAATAATTTCAGCACCGCTCAGGATAAATCCGCTGATTACAGTCTGGCAATTACCAGTGAAAAAGGTGAAAATATAAAAATAGGTGGAACTTTTTCGGTAAATCCATTGAAGGTTGCCGCTGATGTGGGTGTAAATGATCTTAAACTCGACAAGTATCGCCCTTATTATGAAAATGTACTGCGGGCGGAAATGACGGCTGAAAAATTGAATATTGGCGCTCATCTGGATTACGCCGCCGCAGATAAAACCATGCTTGTTTCCGGGCTTGGAGTTGATTTGGGAGGCCTCAATGTCATCGGTCCGGAAGAAGCGGGGAAAGTTGTCATCCCTGATTTTG
>QKJV01000024.1 GCA_003249165.1 Desulfobulbaceae bacterium
CCGGATCAGGCTCAATGATTATATCAGCGGTGAAATCGATCAAAATACCCTTATTGTAAAAAAGCCTGAATGGTATAGCGAACGCAGGATTAATCTGCGGACCGGGGTGCACATCACCAGTGGTGATCCCGACCAAAAATGGGTCGCTTCCTCCGACAATGAAAAATTTTTCTATGATGTTCTCTTAATAGCAACCGGCAGCAAGTCTTTTGTTCCACCAATCCAAGGTGTCGACAAAAATGGAGTCTTCACCTTACGCTCCGTAATCGATGCCGAACAGATAATCTCTTTTTCGGAAATATGCGACACGGCTCTCCTCATCGGCGGCGGTTTGCTGGGGCTTGAAACAGGCAAAGCACTCAGAAAAAGAGGAAAAAAAGTAACTGTGGTCGAATTTTTTCCCCGCTTGCTGCCCAGGCAGCTTGATGAGAGAGGGGCATGGAGACTACAAAATCTTTTGGAAGATATGGGATTTTCCTTCCGCCTCGGGGCAAGTGTCAGAGAAATTACCGGAGAGATAACGGTGCAGGGGGCGGCTTTACAAAGCAATGAGATCATCTCGGCAGAGATGGTCATTATTTCCGCAGGAGTACGCCCTAATCTCGAACTGGCAAAACAGTTGAATCTGGCATGCGAACATGGAATAACTATTGATTCCCAACTCAGGACCAATCGCCCTGAAATTTTTGCGGCCGGAGATGTGGCCGAATTTTCAGGCAAACTCTACGGCATCTGGCCGGCAGCAATGCAACAGGGAAAAATTGCCGGTACGAATATGGCGGGGGTTGATGCTGAGTACGCTGGGTCCGTTATGGCCAACAAACTGAAAGTTGTCGGCATCGACCTGGCTTCCGCCGGGGAAATAGATGTAGAAAACCGCTTTGAGGCACGGATTACGGAAACAGACTCTATCTATCGTAAAATTATCATTGACGACAATCGGATCATTGGATGCATCCTGCTGGGCGACACTACTCACTTTAATACCCTCACCAGGGCTATTCAGGAAAAAACCAGGATTGACAATTTAGCGGAAGATTTGAAAAACACGTTGATTGTTTGAAAGCGAAGCATAGAGCTCTTTCATTGCGTCCGTTTACTGATAGTTGGTCCTGTCTGCATTGGAATATCAACGCCGTTTGTTTGAGTCGACTTCAGGCGGAAGTTTAAATAAATCAGTTGCCCGTAAACCTGCAAGAATCGCGGAGCAGACTTCCTCAGGCTTCATTTGGCTGCATGCAATGCTGACCTCGGCATATTTCCCATACAATTCCGCCCGCTCGGCGAACAGATCATCCAGCGTCTGTTCCGGACGTTTCACCAGGCCACGTGTATCAAAATCATTAATGCGCGCCCGCAGGGTCGGCAAATCCACATCAAGCAACACTATTACTCCATTACGCTTGAGATGGTCCATTGCTGCAGGACTGTAAACCGCGCTCCCTCCCGTAGCAATGACATGTTTTTGACAATTCAAACCCAGCAGGACCTTCTCCTCAATACGCCGCAGGGCCAGATATCCCTCGCTGTCAACAATATCCTGCAGCGAACGTCCCCTGGCAGCGCTGCTGATCAGATCGTCGGTATCAATGAAATGCAATGAAACAGCATCTGCCAGAAGCCGTCCTACCGAAGATTTCCCTGCTCCGGGCATACCTACCAATACAATATTTGAACGAGAATCAGCCATGCGTTGCCATAGTAATCAATCAAACAATTAACAAAAAAATTAATGTTGAAAAAAAAATCAATCGCGCCGGTGCCAGATCAGCTCCCCATTTCTGTAGACCTTTCGTACCCGATGAAACGGAATTGAATAGGTTTCTCCCTGAGGATCATGGAGCAGAAAAGAAAAATGGTCACCAGGGACCAGCTCAATCCGCTGAAAAGGAACTCGAACGACTGTATCTACCATTCGGTCGTAATAGCCGATTTCAAAGCTCGCTGCTCCGAAATTCGTATCCCAGACGATTCTGTTGAGCAGGTTTCTGATCGGAATCATTAATGGCTTTTGTCATAAATTGAGCAATTTTGTCAATAACCGCATAATTTTGCTTCTTAAAGGGGCCTGCATTACCCCATCCAGATATGGCAGATTACAACCGATGCAATGATGCCCGCCGCATCGGCGCAAAGAGCGGCAGGCAGCGCATGGCGGGTTCTTTTTATACCAATGCTGCCAAAATAAACGGCCAGGACATAAAAGGTTGTTTCTGTAGAGCCCTGCATGGTTGAAACCAGCAATGAAAGAAAACTGTCAGGATTCTGGTTGACAATTTCGCTCATAATGCCGAATGCACCACTACCGGACAAAGGCCGCATGAGCGCCATGGCCAAGGCTTCGGCCGGCATTCCCAGCGCATCAGTGATCGGCGAAAATATTCTGATCATGATGTCCATGGCACCACTGGCGCGAAACATGCCGATGCCGACAAAAATCGCCACCATGAAGGGAATGATCCGTATCGCAGTTGAAAAACCCTCCTTGGCTCCATCGGTCAATGCTTCATAAATCTTCACCCCACGCAGATAACCGAAAATAAGAAAGGTGGAGATCAACACCGGAATCAGCCAGCTTGAAACGGCATTCAGCGTATCAGACGATGCAAGTGAAACCGTTTGCATATTCCGTATTTGATAAATTATCCCGCCAATGAAAGCCGCAATGAGAAGCCAGATGAATATTCTGCCGTTTATGCCAGGCGGGAGCAATTCTTTTTCCTCTTTCTGCTTTTTCGCGTCATCTGTCTTTTCATAATCAGACATTCGTAATGCCTTATCCTGTCCTGCAAGCATTTTTGCCATAAAAACAGCAACAATGGTTGAGCAGCAGGTGGCAACCAAAGACGGGATGAGAACAGCTGCAGGGTTGGAGGCATTTGCTGCGGCACGTACAGTGATCACCCCTAGGGGCAGCAGTGTGACACTTGAAGTATTTATGGCTAAGAAAAGACACATGGCGTTTGTGGCTGTCCCCTTCTCCGCCGAAAGTTTGTCAAGCTCCTGCATCGCTTTAATCCCCATGGGGGTAGCCGCATTCCCCAAGCCAAGGGCGTTGGCAGCCATGTTCATGATCATCGCGCTCATCGCAGGATGATCAGGCGGGACATCCGGGAAAAGCTTTACCATGACAGGACGTACCCACCCTGCGACAATACGGAGAAGCCCTCCCTCTTCAGCGACTTTCATTATACCGAGCCAGAGTGCCATGGGACCGATCAGGCCTATGGCTAAAGTTACCGCACCCTTTGCCGACTCAAAAGATGCCCTGGTCACATCATCCATCCTACCGGTATATGCGGCGGTTACAGTTGCAATGAGCACCATGCCAAGCCAGATAATATTGATGGCTGAAGGTTTTTGCTTCATATCGGAATTTTTTCCGCTACTTCCTGATGTTCATTTTTGGGCGAGATATTTCTGCCGAGTATCGGATGCCGTGACAGAAAAACCTGAGTGATTGTTCAGCAAAATACATATTATATCGTCCATCGAAAATCAATGCATGATGATTTTCTCAAGAATCTGGGTGGGAAGGTAAATATTGGCAAGAAGCTGGAGATTGCGCAACATGATTAGTCACATCTAAGGAGGGATTTACCCGGTTGCCATCCGGTTTAACTGAAGCCTGCTCCAAGACGAATGTGATTTCAAATTGCATTTCATTATTCCGCAGCTTGTTCACCTCATTATTAAGCGGGCAGAACTTTGACTACAATTCACCCTTTTTTCTGATTGTTTCTTTGGAATTAACCATTTATCGCTGAATAAAGTATAAAATAGGGCATTTTGCCTCCCCCATTGTCCGTTATATTTTAAACATTAATGTGGCATTTTTCGAATTATTAAAGCAAAAAATGACGCTTATCATATAAAAAATTTTAGGATTTTTCTTTTTCAATATGTTTAGTAGTACACTAGTACAGTAGTAGAATGTCAAGCTTGAGCGAATCGAGAGATTCTTGAGATTGGGAACGGCAAGGTGAATAGTATTCAATGTATAAATCAAACAATTTTCTATCAGCCAAGGAAAAGGTGAATGT
>QKJV01000380.1 GCA_003249165.1 Desulfobulbaceae bacterium
GATATCATTGATGTAATAGGGGAACACGTCCAACTTCAGAAAGCCGGGGCGCGTTATAAAGGTTTATGCCCTTTTCATTCCGAAAAAACACCATCATTCACCGTTAACAGGGAGAGGCAGTTTTATCACTGTTTCGGATGTAATGAAAGCGGCGATGTTTTGTCGTTTATGATGAAGTATCATAATCTTTCTTTTCCGGATGCAATTGCCCGACTTGCGGAGCGCTATGGTATAGAGCTTGAAGAAAGGAAGTTTTCTCCGCAGGAAATGCAGAAACTGCAGGAGAAAGAGAGGCTTTTTGCGGTTAATAAAGAAGCTGCCGGAATTTTCCATGATTTTCTGTTAACAAGCCCAGCTGCCGGACATGCCCGGCAATATCTTGAGAAGCGTGGCATGACCGGGGAAATCATTAATCATTTTCAACTTGGCTATGCGCCTGACCGCTGGGATTTTCTCGCAAAGGCCTTGGGAGAAAATGCTGGGAAATCGGAAGATGCGCTTGCTGCCGGTTTGCTGGTTCGTAATGATCAGGGAAGAGTTTATGATCGTTTCCGGGACCGGGTAATATTTCCCATTTTTACCTTGGCCGGTCAGGTTGCGGGCTTTGGTGGCCGTATTCTTGGAGAAGGACAGCCTAAATATCTTAACAGTCCTGAATCAGTTGTCTTCAATAAAAGCAATAGTCTGTTCGGGCTTTACCAGAATAAAGAAGCTGTCCGGAAATTGGGTCGTTGCCTCGTCGTAGAAGGGAATTTTGATCTTTTAGCCCTTGTGGCGTATGGATTTCCATATGCAGCGGCACCACTCGGAACAGCTTTAACATCACAACATGTAAAGATTTTAAAACGTTATGCCGAAGAGGCTATTGTGGTTTTCGATGGAGACCAGGCCGGTCTGAAGGCTGCGATGCGGGCTGTTCCTCTATTTCTTAAGGAACAGATGGAGGCTAGGATTGTGGTATTGCCGGACGAGCATGATCCAGACACCTTTGTTGCCGCATTTGGCAAAGAGGCTTTTGAAGAAAAAATTACCCACGCCATGGAGATGTCCGAGTTTGTTTTCAGCAGGTTGGTGAAGGAGCACGGATTGAGTCTGGCTGGGAAGGGTAAAATTGTCAGGGAGCTGCATCCTCTGATAACAGCAATTGGCAACAGCGATCTGCAAAAAAGTCTTTTTGTGGCACATTTCAGTGAAAAGCTGGGACTCAAACCGGAGCAGTTTTTTGCAGGAGAAATTTTCTCTCAAGCAGTGACCCGTTCTCCGGGAAAAACACAACGAAAAGGAGTGAAGCTGCCCAGAAAATACGAACAGTTGCTGGAATTTCTGCTTATATTTCCTGAAGCTCTGCCCATATTTCTAGGAGCCGGACTTGACGAAGTTGTCGAACAGGAACACGATTTGCTCAGAGTTATTATAAATCAGCTTAAAGAACTCGATCCATTAGGTCGTGGTGAAGGAGCCGAGGTTCTTCTCGAAAAGCTTGAGGGAGAGGAGAAGTCACTGGTAGCTCGGCTCCTTATTAATGCTCATTCCTATGAAGACAAAATAAAAGAAAAGTTAATCGGCGAAATAACTGAATGGGTGAAAAAACAGGCCTGGCAAATTCGTAAATCGAGCTTGCTGCTTCGGATCAATGAAGCTCAGGTGATGGGAGATGATGTTTTACTAATGGATCTTCTGGAGCAGAAAAAAAAAATGGACGAAGCTTCATATTCATAATATCCTAATATCATTATTATTGATGGACCGATTCCTATTTCCCGGCAGGAGAAATGTTTGTGGCTAGAAGAAAAAAAATAAAATCTGTGCATGATGAATTAAACGGAAATGATACGCCCGAATCAGATGAAAGGTCTGAGAGTGGTGGCTTTTTTAACTCAGGAAATCTCGATCTGCTTGAAAATCAGTTTGACGAAGAAGCCGACGATCTGACTTTTCTATTTGGCGATGATGACGACTTGAATGAACGTGACGATCTCGACGACAATGAGTCTGCATCCGGCGAGGAAGACATGATAAGTTTCGGCGAATCATCCGCAGCCATGATGCGGGAAATTGATCCCGTGAAAGCTTATCTGCGTGAAATGGGTGCCGTGTCTCTTTTATCTTCCTCCGAAGAAATAGAAATTGCCAAAAAAATTGAAATGGGGCAGCAACAGATCCAGAATGGCTTGCTGGTCTGCCCCTTTATGCTTAAAATTCTGAAAAATATCCAGGAAGATTTGTTTGCCGGGAGCTGCGAGATTACCGACGTGCTTCGCGCCCTTGATGATCAAGATAATGACAAGGTTAAGGAACGTTTTGTCCGGCATGTTACGGAAGCCATACGAATTGACAGAGAGCGTAAAGCTCTCAACGATGATTTGCGAGATCTTGATGTTGACCATGCGGCAGGAGTAAACATTCTGGTGCGTGTTGACCGCTCGACGCATTCCATTGTTGCACTTTTCAAGGACTATTTACTGCAGCCGAAATACCTCAATCAAGGTGTTAAAGAGCTTAAAAAGCTTGTAAAGCACTATGAAGCACTTTTTGTCCGGAAGAAGACCTCGCCTGAGAGTAGTTCGAAAGTCGATACGATGATTTACAATTTGGAGCAGGACTGGGGAATAGATTACGATACGCTTGGCCAGGTATTAGCTCAAGTTGCCATCGGTGAGGAGATAAGCCGTGAGTCTAAAAAGGAGTTGACACACGCCAATCTGCGTCTGGTCGTCAGTGTTGCGAAGAAATATATGAATCGTGGGCTGCAACTGCTTGATCTGATTCAAGAAGGAAATATCGGTTTAATGAAGGCGGTTGAAAAATTTGAATACCGACGTGGATTCAAATTCAGCACATATGCCACATGGTGGATTCGTCAAGCAATAAATAGAGCTATTGCCGATCAGGGCCGAACGATTCGTATTCCTGTTCATATGATTGACACCATCAATCGTCTGTTGAAAGGGTCAAAGGAGTTTCTCCGTGATGAAGGACGCGAACCGACGCCTGAGGAGATTTCTCAACGACTGGATGTTGATCTCGATAAGGTCCGCAATATTCTTAAAATATGCAAAGAGCCTATTTCTCTGGACACCCCTATCGGCAATGACGACGAAAGCAACCTGAGCGATTTTATCGAGGATGTTGATGCGGTTTCACCGCAGGAGGCAACTATTCGGGATAATTTACGTCAGCAGCTCCGTAAGGTGTTGGGGTCCCTGACCGATAGGGAAGAAAGCGTTCTGCGAATGCGCTTCGGCATTGATACGGAAAAAGATCTCACACTGGAAGAGGTTGGAAAAACGTTTTCCGTTACAAGGGAAAGAATCCGGCAGATAGAAGCCAAAGCGTTAAAAAAATTAAAACATCCGAATCGCAAGAAGCATTTGGAGAGTTTTATCAAAGATTGATTCTTTCAGAAAAAATTCGGGTACAGAATTATTGTGGATGCGATATAGAGAGTTCCATGCTTTATGGTTTGTGAAAAGCTTAAAACTGACAGAGGGAGATGATATACTGATTCTGTGAATGAACAGTTAAGCTGGCTGGCTCTTTTTCTGACGCCGGGATTGGGAACAAAGAGCTGGAAGAGGCTCATTTCTGTTTTTGGCCATCCAAGTGAAGTTCTTGAAACAGAGCCGGATCAAATAAAAAAATTGGTGCCTGGCCTCAGAGCAAATATTGTTGCGGGCATAAATAAACAGAAACTTCTTGCTGCAGCAGATCGGGAACTTGAGCGTGCGGCTGCCGCAGGAATCAGAATTCTTATCCGAGAACAGGAGGAATATCCTGAACTTCTCCGCAATATTGTTGATCCCCCCATTCTGCTTTATGTGAAAGGCAACACAACCCTGTTGCAGTCTGCCTGCATAGGGGTTGTTGGATCGCGAGCCGCCAGTAGTTATGGGAAGAGAATTGCCCATGACTTGTCTAAAAGGCTTTGTCAACAAGGGCTGACTGTGGTAAGTGGTTTAGCTCTCGGGATTGATACAGCCGCCCATAAGGGTGCATTGCAGGCTGACGGCGCCACTCTCGCCGTACTTGGCTGCGGCCT
>QKJV01000294.1 GCA_003249165.1 Desulfobulbaceae bacterium
CCAGTCAATCTGATAGGGATTGTTTAATATACTGATTTGGTCGGCCATTTTCGCCTCCTTTTTCTTTTGCAGAAAAAACAGGACGTTGATGACCATAGCATACTACATCATCGGTATATTTTTGTTACGTATAATCAGGAAACACTATATGTTGGCGATGCCAGTCGAAGATTGACATTGCCAGTGCATCATCTAATCAACAAGTCCATAATGCATGGTTGGCGTGTAGATTATTCTTATTCAGTGAAGGATTCATGTGGGGATAAACAGAAACTTCATAATAAACGAAATATGTTTGTTATCGAGCTGGTCTATAAAAAATAATTGACATGGAAGTAGTCAATGTGTTTTGTAAAAGTAATTCCTAACTCATTGGTTCTTCAATGTTTCGATGTAGACAAACTTGAAAGAGTAAGTGCTGGTTCTTCGCCGCAGACCTGAGTACATTTTTGAGCTTGTGTGCAAAGCTGTGCTTGTTATCGAGAAACCCATAATTATTTGAACAAAGCGTTTAAAACGCAGGCTGATGCTTACTCAGACGCGCGGTCACGCGCGCCGTTTAACTTGCCGTTAGTGAATATCCGGTTAATTCCGGGGAGACAGTATATTTATCTTTTCAAAATTAAATAAACTGTCCCCAGAACTCATATTACGGAAGGAAAAATTTTGGAATTTGACAATGGCATTCTTCATTTGGGTGGTTTTATATCCGTAACCATTGGAATCATCGTCCTTTTTGTCGGCAAAAGGCTGAATGGGGCTTTCCGTCTGCTCAAAGAGTATAGTATTCCTGAGCCGGTGACAGGTGGTCTCTTATTTTCAGTATTGGTTGCAATCCTCTACACCACAACAGGGGTTAAGATTGAATTTGAGCTCTCCGCCCGAGATTTTCTACTTGTCTATTTTTTTACGACCATAGGTATCAACGCCAGCTTGAAAGATCTTGTGAAAGGAGGAAAACCTCTCATTATCCTTTTGGCCGTCACCATCGGCTACATGGTTGTGCAGAACCTGACAGGTGTCTCAATAGCTTCGGCCTTTGGACTCTCAGCTCCAGTCGGCTTGCTCGGCGGGAGTATCTCACTGATCGGCGGCCATGGTACTGCAATCGCCTGGGCACCACGAATTGTTGCTGAATATAACATTAACAATGCTATGGAGTTAGGTATCGCTTGCGCCACCTTCGGTTTAATTCTTGCCAGTGTGATGGGGGGGCCAATAGCTAAGCTGTTGATCAATCGTTATAAACTGCAACCGTCTGAACAAGAGCCATTAGATGTGGGCGTTTCTGATGCGATGCCAGAAAGACCAATTGGGCATTTCGATTTCCTCGACGCGATTCTTGCTATTCATGTTTGCGTAATTATTGGCGCCCTGGCAGATAAGGAGTTAGAACTCATTGGCCTTCAACTTCCCTTGTTCGTCAGTTGCCTTTTTGCTGGGATTCTTGTTACCAACCTGATTCCCAAAAACTTTCCACGTTTTAGTGGCACAACCTGGCCTAGTCGTAAGCCTGCAATCTCCCTTATCGCCGATATATCATTGGGGACTTTTCTTGCGATGTCTTTGATGAGTATGCAACTTTGGACATTGGTCGATCTTGCCGGACCAATTTTCACCATTCTTGGCTGTCAGTTTCTGGTTGCTCTGGCTATTACTCTTTTGGTCGTTTTCCCTGCTCTGGGTAAGACCTATGATGCGGCCGTTGTCTGTGCAGGTTTCGGCGGCATCTCCCTTGGCTCTACGCCTACAGCGATGGCAAATATGTCAGCTGTCACTAAGCGTTATGGCGCATCACATATGGCATTCATAACAGTCCCGCTGGTTTGTGCTTTCTTCATTGATTTGGTCAACGCTTTATTTATTCCCTTTTTCTTGGCAAAGTTCTGAGTTTTTAAAAGGCTGGATTTTCCCTTAACTAAAATCCTGGAAGGTCAATCCAAAAAACATCCAGGCTTAATGGGCGTCAATGGTGTCTACTATCAGCTCGCTCCGGCACCATATTAAAGAAGTGAATTCTGTTCCTCTTGTCAAAGAGGTCTAAACATCCGACAAACTATCTCATTGGAGGATTCCAAAGAACATGAAACGCTCAATTCTTATCCCAACCTTTCTTTTTTTCTCATTGACCCTTTGTGCCTCAGCCATCAGCGCTGGGGAGAATACACCCTCCTTTGTTGTTCCCCCTGTGATCCTTCAGGCCAAGGATGTCCTCCCCCAAAAGATACTTCGAGGGAACAATTATCTAATCAAAGACAAGGTGCAAAACGATGGCCTGATCAACACTTATGAATTGAGCACGCCTTACGGAGCTATGACAGTGGAGAGTACCGATCTGCTCATGACCCGGATTCAGGAACTGAATGCCATTCGGGTAATGGAGGAGATGGATCGTAAAAAAGTTTTTGGCGATGCGCTGGTGGCAGGAGTGAAGGCACCGGTTAAGGGCGTCGTCAACCTGGTCAAGGCACCGGTTGACACCACCAAGGGAGCCGTGGAGGGTGCCGGACGTTTCCTGAGCAATATTGGCCGCTCTATCATGAGCGACGATCCCCACCAGGACAATGCGTTCAAGGTGGCGGTCGGTTACGATACGGCCAAAAGGGCATTTGCTTATGAGTTCGGTATCAACCCATATTCAAGCTATGAACCTGCGATGTCCAGATTGGGCGAGATCGCCCGGGCTTCTGTGGCGGGAGGGCTGGCACCAAAGGCTGCAATGGCTGCGATCGATTCAGAACTGGTGACCGCTCTCAGAGTGACAGGAGCAACCGAAAATCTGCGGAAATTGATCCGGGATAATCCCCCTGGTGAATTGGAGAAAATCAACCGTGCCAAATTGGCCGAAATGGGAATTGACTCCGCGCTCATTGAGACCTTGATGAATAATTACGCCTATGATCCCCAAGAAAAAACCTTGCTGGTTGGGGCCATTGAGCAACTCAAGGGTGTCAAAAACCGTGCAGCTTTCATTGCTGCCGCAGACTTGGTCTCTCGACCATCCGTTGCAGTATTCTACCGGAAAACAGCTCAATTGATGGCGGGGTATCACACCCAGATCGCACCGGTCGACAGTGTGGGACGTGTTGGGAATACAGCGTTTCTTAAGAAAGCGGACGGCACCGTGCTCCTGATTCTTCCGCTGGATTATATCTACAGAACCGAGTCGGTGGCAAAGAAACTTCATGCTATCAACGAAGGATTAATGAAGATTGATAACGTGACTGCCAAGGAATTGTGGCTGACGGGCAGGGTGAACACCGGCGCTCAGGAGATGCTGATGGCCTCTGGATGGACAATCGCCGAGAATGTTGAAGAGCGGTTGATTAAATAAAAGGAAATTTTGAAAGTTAAACGTAACTGATCACGGGGGAACCTCAAAAGTATCAGCTAGCCTCGAACCTGTAAGCGATTGCAGTGTGCCTTCGATACCAGGCATCGGCTTGTGCAGCGTACACCTTGTACGTAAACAGGGCGATGACACCGCAGATTCGGTGCCCCGTGATCGCTTACAATCAATCTGCCCGCCATGCAACCTGGAGCGTCGATCATACCTGGAAAGGTTATGCGGACAGAACGCTCATCAACTGCCTGGCATGAAAAACAAGACGCCTGACCAAAACTGATCAAGCGCCTTGTTTTTCTGAAATATATCGAGAATACCTTAAACTGGTCGAATCCCCACCTTACCGCTGAGAAGGTTCCTTCACCTCACCAATGGGCACTTCCTTCCGATGGAAGATCCCCGCAGCCAGAGCAGCTTCAGCAGGCGTTTTTTCGAACACCTCAAGAAAATGTTCCGCACATCCAGCACCGCTTGACGCAATCACCGGGAGTCGCTGCATACCAAAATACTCATCGGCAAGGACAATCATGGAGCCTTCCCGGTGCTCGACTTCATGTTAAAGACTTTCTAAGAGGAGTTCCGATAGGGTGTATCTTTCCTGGCAGGCGTGCATGCGGATTTCCTTTTCCTTGATTTGCTCTTCTGGAAGTCGTTCAATGAGAGCATTCTCATATTCAACCTCTGCCTCTGTGATATTTGGTTTTGGAGCGTCTCGTGCTGAAAATGGAATGGAATGTTTCATAGATAGAGAATGTGGTAATGGTGGATTTTGCGACACAACGCCACAAGATATCAGGTTTCTGGATACCTTCCAGAACTGCATGATATCAAGTTAGGCGATACCTAAAATCAGTCAATTACGCGTACGGATTATCCAGAAAGACTGAATGAAAACTGGAAACCGGATAATAACTTGTTAGGCGTCAATAGAGTGAATGGAGGTGTCAAATGAACGAGAGAAAAAAAGGGCAAGTGACGCGTTCGCCAGCGGAGGTGTATGAAGAGTTCTTCGTTCCCGCGCTGTTCCAGCAATGGGGAAGTATGGTTGCAGGCACAGCAGGCATAGGGCAGGGGCAACGTGTTCTCGATGTGGCCTGTGGCACAGGTGTGCTGGCTTGCGCGGCGGCGGAGCGAGTTGGCACGAGCGGTGCAGTCGTGGGCCTCGATATCAACGAAGAGATGCTGGTGGTGGCCCGGCGGAAAAGCGAAAGCATACAGTGGTGTCATGGGCAGGCCGAGTCGCTTCCGTTCCCGGACGAAAGTTTCGACGCGGTCGTCAGCCAGTTCGGCTTTATGTTCTTCGAGGACCAGGTTGCCTCCCTTTTGGAAATGATGCGGGTGCTACGACCGGGCGGGCGTATGGCCGTGGCCGTCTGCGATGCGCTCGACCATTCCCCCGGATACGCCGTGCTTGCGGAGTTGCTGCATCGGCTCTTTGGGGAACCGGTAGCAGATGCGTTCCGGGCTCCCTTTGTGTGTGGAGACACCCAACAGTTGCTCTCCCTATGTGCTGAGGCAGGCATTGCAGGTGCTAAGGTCATGCGGCATGACGGGATGGTTCGATTCGCATCAATCGAATCGTTAGTCTCCACAGAAAGAGCGTGCGTGTGGACCCTTGGCGGCTTACTTGATGACGTGCAGTTTGAACGGTTATTGAAGGAAGCCGAGGAGTCGCTGAAACCGTTTGTGATGACAGATAGCACGATGTCTTTCGTGATGCCTGCCCTTATCATCACGACCAGCAAAACATGAAGCAGTAGATTCTCTCATGAAAATTAAGAAACCATGTGGGTCCTAAAAAGCCGTTGCAGTTGAAGGCTGAATCTGTAATTTTATTGACAGTTTCTGGTTTACTGCTGGTTTTTGTTTATTGGATTGTTTTAGGTAACCGAGTCGAAGCTGGACTTTATGTTATTATGAGTCACTATATATCCTGTATATTTTTAGCCAACCATTATTTTCAAAATGAAAAATAAGAACGTAACAAGAAAAGAGTTAGCAACATCAATCACCGAACAGATTGGCATTTCACACAGAAGTGCTGCTCAAATTGTCGAAATAGTCTTTTCAACGCTGAAGAGTACTTTGATCAACGGTGAGTCAATCAAGCTGGTCCAATTCGGCACATTCATCGTACGGGAAAAATCACCACGTCGTGGTCGTAATCCGAAGACAGGAGAGTCAATGATGATTACTAAACGTAATATGATTACTTTCCGTCCGAGTCGACAGTTGCGTGAAAGTCTAAACGTATAACTTTAGCATTGAAAAAGGAACACAATGAGCAAAACACTTGTTGAGATGACTGCTGAGATCATTCAGTCTCAAATTAGCAGCAAACAAATGTCCACCGATGAGATCAAAACGGCATTAAATGACACCTTCCAAGCTTTGAAATCTCTTCAAGATGCTGAAACATACTGTATTATTGATACTGCTGAACCTGCAGAATCAACAGCAGCACCTACCCTTGACCCCAAGAAATCAATTCAGAAAAATAAGATCGTATGCCTGGAGTGTGGTCAAGAATTCAAAATGCTGTCGCCGAAGCATTTACGATCTCACGACCTTGATTCAAAATCATACCGCAAGAAATACGGCTTTTCTGCACGACAACCGCTCTGCGCCAAGTCTCTTTCTGAAAAGCGATCAGCATCAGGTAAAGAGCGCGGGATACCGGAAAATCTCAAGAAAGCTATTGCCGCTCGAACCAAGAAGTAAGTAACTGCCAAATAATAGCCCACCTCACCAGCCCTGTTCTGTTTTCAATATCCGGATCAGGGCTTTTCTGTTTTCCTCCTCGCAAGAAAAAGTCACTTTGCCGGTTCGCTCCTTGTCAGGAAGCATCTACACTATGCCGTACCGATGATTGTTTGGCATTGCCAATTCCCACCTTAATTGTTTCCCAATTCTGTCCAAACCAGTGAGGCCACCTCTGCTTCGAAAGCAAATCATGCCATTCCTGTCAACCCGTCTCATCCTTGCAATAGTCAACCGGCTCCTCTTTGGCCCTCGCCATCGCAGGCTGCCAGCACCAAACAACCAATGCGACAGCCAACAAAATTCATTTTTTCATCAAAATATTCCCTGAGAGAAGCGAGATAATACCCCAGACAACCCCCTTGAAAATACTTGTGCCCCAAGGCTTTCGAGCCTTTTTAAATAAGCAGTTTATATATTAACTACCCGTTAATGCATTATTTTATTTCTTGTTAACTGCGTTATCTTTAAATGAAGAAATCGCTTGAGCCGTGCCGTTCGGGAGATGATCGTTGGCTTTCAACGAAATTTCACAATAATAATCAAATTTTCCAGAAAAGTCAGGGGACCGAAGTCTGACTACAGATCACGCCAAGTTGCTTAGTTTTTATGAGATGACTTCCCGCGTTATTGAGCGTGTCGTAGGCGAAAACGCGAAAACATTACCGATTCCAGCTTCCACTTTAAGAAGAATTTGATGCCGGGATGGCAGATCCACATGGTGACCGGTAACCAGCGGTTCACCTCCTGACAGCGGTCTGAGGGTTCCTTTATTTTGGAATCTTAAGCTCGGCTGGTTGAGAGGTGGTATGTATAGTTACTTCTTACAAAGGAGGTGCCCCATGTTATTCAAATACGGTTCTGCCCATTTTTCGCAACTCTACGTCCGTGGAATGATTGAGCTCTCTCTCTTTTGTTTTTGATTCTCGTTCAGGACACCACTGTTTGTCTGGCACAGGTCACCCGGCTGGAATTGGAAAGCGATCGCACTTCCACGATCCGCGGGCTGGAAATTAATGTGAAAGCGAAGGCCTTCGATACATCCAATAATGCTGTCAACAACTTCAACGTCGCCTATGACATCGTGGAAGGCCCGGTTGGCGGAACACTTGGCGCCACCCAGGATTGTGAAGGCGAAGCGGCCGGTTCCGGGCATTGCGTCCGCTATACTCCGCCGGCAAATATCGGCTTCTACCATGTGCGCGCCACGCTGACTACCGATCCGGCCATCACGGTCCAGAGGGAAATCGAGG
>QKJV01000091.1 GCA_003249165.1 Desulfobulbaceae bacterium
ATATTTCGGTGGCCATAGCGAAGAGGTCCCACCCGTTCCCATTCCGAACACGGAAGTTAAGCTCTTCAGCGCCGATGGTACTGCACGGGTGACTGTGTGGGAGAGTAGGTCGCCGCCGTTCCTTTTTAAAAGCCCTCAATCAGCGTAGCTGGTTGAGGGCTTTTTTGCGTTTATAGGCGATGAAGGTACGCCGATAAACGTTGTTCTGCCCCAGGCTTGATCCAAACGGCGAACACAACACTCTGATTATTTTCGCCGGCCCTGCAACACCCGTCCCACTTCCTTTAACAGGCTTTCGGCTGTAAACGGTTTTGCAATATATCCGGCAAGTCCCATGGCCTCATAATTTTCCATCGTCACCTGTTCACTATACCCTGTGCAAAGAATGATTGGCGTACTCGAATTGATCTGTTGAAATTTCTGGGCCAAATTCAGCCCTGTCATGCCGGGCATGCCCATGTCGGTTATGATCAAATCAAACGCTTCAGATTCCTGAAAAAATATTTGATACGCCTCCAGAGCAGTCTGACAAGCTGTTACACTAAAACCTATATGTTCAAAGACCTGGACAAAGAAATCCAAAATCGGTTGTTCGTCATCAACCACAAGAATGCAACCTCTGTCGGCGTACGCTTTTTTAACGGTCTGTAATTGATTATCCTCTCGGTCTCGTTCTGCCTCGGGCAGATACACCGTAAAACAACTACCCTTTCCTATGGTTGATTTTACCGTAATAGCCCCCAGGTGATCATTGACAATTCCATGGACCACAGATAATCCCAACCCAGTTCCTTGCTGTGTTTTCTTGGCGCTCACTTGCTGTATTTTCTTGGTGGTAAAATAGGGTTCGAATATTCGTTGGAGATATTCCCCGGGTATCCCCTTCCCCGTATCCTCAACTTGCATGCACGCATAATTTCCCGGTTGTAACCGGCCGATTTCCACCCCTTCGGTTGGTGATAGTTTTCTCCTGAAGAGCCGTATTTTAATTTTACCCGCCATGCCGTCCAATGCCTGGTAGGCATTCGTGCCCAGGTTCATCACAATCTGATGAACCTGGGTTGGATCTGCCTTTACATAGAGATCGGATGAGAGATCCAATTCCAGGTCAACATTTGTCGAAAAACTTGCTCGCAGGAGTTTGGTCGCTTCTTTGACAATAGTGTCAAGCCTGAGGCTTGAAAGTTCCTTGCTCCCTCTCCGGCTAAATTTCAGTATCTGATCGACGAGCTGCCCTGCCCTGTCTGCTGCTCTGACAATTTCTTCCACGTTTTTATGGAGAATGCTCTCTTTGTCACATTGGAGTTGGCACAATTCCGCATAACCCAGAATCGCCGTTAATATATTGTTAAAATCATGGGCAATCCCCCCAGCCAGCATGCCAATGGCCTGCATTTTTTGTGACTGACGAATCTGTTTCTCTAAGACCAGATGCTGAGTTACGTCCCGTTTAACCGCAACATAGTTAATAACCTTACCCGTATGATCTTTTACCGGTGTTACGGTTGCCTCCTCACAATAAATCTCTCCATTTTTCCGTTTATTGGTAAAGGTACCTCTCCAGACTCTCCCCTGACTTATTTCTTCCCACATCAATTTATAATGATAAGAAGGGGTTTCATCCCCTTTGAGAAAATTCGGATTCTTTCCTAAAACCTCTGCAAAAGTGTATCCACTGATTTCTTCAAAAGCCGGGTTTACATATTCAATGTTTCCAAACACATCCGTTATAATGACAGATTCAGCCGCCTGATCGACTGCAGTGGCCAGCAATTTTCGTCCCTCCTCCATTTTAAATTTATTGCTCATATCGGTAAATACAACTTGAGCCACTAAATTATTATCAACTACAGATGTATTTATTCTAATATTTACAGGTATATATTTTCCTTCTATACATATATTTGTTTCTAAAATTGAATTTTCATCAATATTATTTTCTATTTTATTTTTAAAAAAAATTAAATAATCTTCAAGATCTTTATTTTTAAAAAAAGATATATGATTATATGAAGAAATATAATTACTTATCTTAAGCAAATGTATAGCAGAGTCATTTGCTTCCGACAACATACCACTACCAACATCAACAAGTAAAATTGAATCATCAATAGATTTTAACAACAAATAGTATTTTTCAATAAACCCTGTCGCTATACTTTCAAACTTTTTTTCTTCTGTAACATCAACGAGATACGCAAATAAAAAAATATTATTTGCCGAATAGACTAAAGTGCCTAAAATGTTGAAATTGATTTTTTCATGTAGATCATTTGTAGTATCACACCTAGTAACAAAATGACGTTTTTTCTTGAGAAGGTAATTTGGGAGCAGTTGAATAATTCTTTCATACACCCCTTGAAAAATTTTGGTACTCAACTCTGTTTTCATATTGGCGGTATTAAGACCCAACAACTCAAGTGCGGCCTGATTTACCGAATAGAGCTTGACGCTGGAATACAATTCACTTTTTAATAAAAGCTCCAATTCCAGATATCGATCAATATTTCCAAGATCGGCCTGCTCTATGACCGCACATTTCTGCGCCGCATTGGTAATATCAAGAATGATCACAGGGATACCCGCCTGTAAAAATGCTTCCCTGTACAAGGCGGCGGAATCTATTTCATTCTTTAATTGCTTGATGTTCATACAAATATTTTATTTCCTGAACGGTAATACCGAACCAGTATCCTCTGTTTTTGATCCTGACTCAGTGGCAACAGTCTTCTTGTACAAGCTGCATCTTACTGGGGATGCATTATAATGACAAAAATCTCGGAAGTGATACGTTGAACGTCACCACTTTAACACTGTCGCCCGCATAAAATAGGTCTATGCCGATATAAGAAAATAGAAAACTTTAACCCAAAAAAATCAATACGTTAAAAACATATTCACACGAAAGGCGAAACATATTCTCGACCCTTATTTACAAGGACGGCAATTCTGACGGAACTATGAATACCTCTACAAAAAATCATGATTTAATATCCGATGTCGGACGATTATACGTGGTTGCCACCCCCATCGGTAACCTTGGAGATATCAGTATTCGGGCCATTGAGACACTACGTACCGTTGATCTTATCGCCTGCGAGGATACGCGCCACACGAAAAAGCTCTGCAACCATCTCGATATCGCAACGCCATTGATCAGCTATTTTCGAGAAAAAGAACAGTCAAAATCAGAACTCCTGCTGGCCCAGCTTCTTCAAGGAAAAAATATTGCTCTTGTTTCCGATGCAGGCACCCCTGGAATCTCCGACCCCGGGGCGGTACTCGTCCGCAAAGCGCGTCATGCCGGGATAGAGATCATCGCAGTTGCTGGCCCATCCGCCCTTGCAGCGGCCCTTTCCATTGCCGGATTGGAACACACCACATTCTTTTTCGGTGGATTTCCCCCGGCCAACAAAAATGAACGGAAGCAGTGGCTGCGGCAACTTGCCCTCCTCCCCTGCCCTCTCATTTTTTACGAGGCGCCTCACCGCATTGCAGCTTCGCTGCAAGATATGGCCGACCTGCTGGGCGACCGGGAGGCTCAGCTCTTCAGAGAACTGACCAAAATCCATGAAGAGTGCCTGGAGGATACGTTGATTGGCTTGCTCAAGCGAGTGGCATCAGGAGTCAAAGGAGAACTGGTGCTCATTGTCCAGGGTGCTGAGCTGGCCCTCCCTAAGCCAAACAACCTTGAGGAACTGCTCTTGTGGTACCGCGACGAGATCAAGGCCACCTTGAAGGACGCGGTGGGCAATATTGCCCGTGACCTTGACCTCCCCCGCTCTCAGGTGTACAAACAGGCGCTGCAGATCTGGAAGGATACGCCCTGACCTCTTCCTCTTCCTCTTTCTTTTCGGTTAATACACGCATGCAGAGAACAGAACCCGCTCTTACTCACAGCCAAACGACAGAATTCAAGCAACTGCTGCAAATCGCATGTGCAACAGCCCTCTCTGCGGGGAGGCTCATTAAGGATCGTTTTCACCAGCCGCACGATATCCGGATGAAGGGGGTGATCAACCTGGTCACG
>QKJV01000022.1 GCA_003249165.1 Desulfobulbaceae bacterium
AGATGCCTCAGGGATATGCCAGTAAAACTGTTCACGAAATAGCCCATTTGCTGGACGGTTTTTTCGGCATAGATTCAGCCTTTTATAATCTGGTTGACGATTCACACTGGGTAACGGAACGCATGCAGCACGAGATAGATGATAATCCCGGAGAATACTGGCTTATAAAGGCAACTGGGAGTTCTCATATTCCTGAAATAGATAGAGTGCCGTTTTTGCGCCGACATGGCACTGAATGACTCCCTGTCAGGAAGCCAGCAAAATCGGCAGATATTCCGGATTCCAACGCATATTGGTGATCAATCTGTTCAGTTTTTTCTCGTCGTAATCGTGCTGAAAATCGCTGAAAGCGCAGAGATGGCCGACATCAGATTTTATGGCGGTGAGTCCAACAGCCTGTGCCACTTTGAGACTCACATCCCTGAGTCGTGACACTGGAGGTAACAATTGTCCTTGGGACATTTCCTCTGGTTGAACGCACTGCGAAACAGCATGGGCTGCTGCTGTAAAAAATGAAGGCAGAACTTCTTTAGCTCCTGAAGTAATAATCCCGAGTCCAACACCAGGGAAAACAAATACATTATTGCATTGGCCGATTTTGTAAATTCTCCCGTTGTGTGAGACCGGAGGAAAAGGACTCCCGGTTGCAATAAGGGCACCTCCGTCGGTCCATTTGTAGATATCTTCAGGTAAAGCTTCCGTCATGGAGGTCGGGTTGCTCAAGGGCAGGATAACCGGTCTCGGAGTGTTTGTCGTCGCCGCCTGGATGACTTCTTTCGTGAAGCACCCACCTTGGCCTGAAGTCCCGATGAGGACTGTAATTTTTTCGTGTTTAACGACATTTTCCAATGTTCCGTCACCTGCTTCACGCAGCCATGCGAGCTTATCCGGATTTTTTGCAAATTTTTGCTTGTAAGGTTCGAGTTTGCGGTCAGTTGTTACCAATCCGTGCCTATCCAGGGTGAAGATACGGCTACGGGCGGCCTCTGGAGGTAAACCCTTTTCAATTAATGCTGTTTCAATCTGTTCTGCAACACCAACCCCGCCGGCTCCTGCACCGTGAATCAGATAAATCTGCTCCTCAAGTTTTTCCTGTTTAATTGTCATTGCGGTGAGAATCGCAGCCAGAGTCACGGCGCCTGTTCCCTGAATGTCATCATTAAAGGAAATAAGATCATGAAGATATGCATCTCGGATAGCGAAAGCATTTTGTTTTGAGAAGTCTTCCCATTGGCAAAGTGCATTGGGGAAAACAGCTCGGAATGCCTTTGCAAAACGCTGCACAAAACGTAGGTATTCGCTACCGCTTAACCTTTCATGTCGCCAGCCAAGATAATATTCATCTGCAAGTAATTCTTTATTGTTTGTTCCGACATCAAGAGATATGGGCAGACAATGCCAGGGGGCGAAACCTGCACCCTGAGTATAGAGCATGAGTTTTCCCAGGCAAATGGCGATTCCACCGGCTCCCTGGTCACCGATACCGAGGATTCCCTGATTGTCTGTGACAACGGCTACACGGATTCCCTGATGGGTATAACGACGAAGAATTTCTTCAGCCCGATCTATGTTGCCCGGATAGAAATGGATACCGTTGGCAGTACGGAAAATTGATGAGTAACGCTGACAGGCTACTCCAACCGTGGGAGTATAAATTATACCCATGTATTTTTCGATATCGCTGCGTATGAGTGCATGCGCCAGCGTGACATTACGGTCGAAGAGAGCCCGGATATAGATATAGCGTTCAATGTCATCCTTTTTATTTTTAACTTTTTCAGCACTGTTGATCACTTGGTGGTTAAGAAAACGGGGTGAGGGCGGTAATGCTCCCTCAAGGCCAAGCCGCAAGCGTTCTTCATTACTAAATGCTGTTCCTTTATTGATGTAATTGAAGTATTGCAGTGCAAGACCCGGTTTTTTTGCAATAATTGCCTCTGTATCGCCGTACTGGCCATATTTAAAGGAATAGATATCTTCAGTCATGATGATGTATCCTTAAAATAGATTATTTGCCGAACATCCCTTTCAATGCGTCCATTGCCTTCTGCATTTCCTCTTGAGTTCTATTATCCATAGGTCGGGAGGGCGCAGCCTGTTCGCCCTGATAGATGGTATCTGTCACCTGCTGTTGCATTTTTTGAGAGGCATCAGGTGATTTAAGGGTCTCAATTGTCGATTTTGCCATGGCCCTGGCTGCATTGTCTGCTTCCTGGTCATAAGTGATCTGGATACCGGCCGGAATAGAAAATAAATTACTGGCTACCGGTCCTTCATCAATTTTTGTGGCATCCATCGTAAAATTCATTCCCATCATTCCAACGTTTGATTTCAAGACAATATCTGTTTCGTGGATTGAGTAGGTTGTCGAACCTGCCCCTGAGACAAGATCGCAGTTGTAACCCAGAATTTTGTCGGCATTCTGTTGTACCGTTCCCTGCAGCGACTGCATGGAGGAAGTTCCCATCTTTTTAACATTCTGATTAACCATATTTTTATCGGCGTTTGAAAGATTGTTGTATCCCTCAATCATGAATTTGATCGGGTTAGAGGTCTTAGTCCCGGTATGGGCTTTCATGTCAATTGAGTAGACCCAATCAGGATTGGTAATTTCGATCTGGTTCGTATCGGTCGTCATGAACATCATGTTGGAGGCAGATATACGATGTCGTACACGTTCCTTGCCGTAATCACGGATATAAAGCGTTTCCTTTCCGTTCTCTGAACCTGTTATCGTGTAATGAATCGTTGCCTCTTTGAAGGGGAGCTCGATATCCCATGGATTTGAACCGGCTGAAGCGTTTACGCACATAACAAAACAGAGCAGAAAGGAGAGAAAAAACAGGGTGAATTTGGTTTTCATGAGCTGCACCGAATAATTGAAATAAGGGATCGATGAAATTATTTCTTTTGATAATACAGTGATAGACAGCTCAATAACAAGTTAAAATCAGGCCTGCAACTCAAAAACAGCGTTAAAGAGTTTCCGGGTATAGGGGTGTTTGGGCTGGTTGAAAATTTCCTGGGCAGGACCGTTTTCTACAATCATACCGTCTTTCATTACGGCAATGTCGTCAGCCAAAGCACGGACAACACGCAAGTCATGGGATATAAAGAGATAGGTGATTGAATATTTTTCCTGAAGACTGCGCAGAAGATCAATAATCTGAGCCTGTATGGTCATATCCAGGGCACTGGTCGGTTCATCAAGTACGATGAATTTTGGATGCAACACGATAGCGCGGGCGATGGCTATCCTCTGCCGCTGCCCTCCTGAGAATTCATGAGGATACCGATCAAGCATATCGTTGGTCAATCCTACTTCTTCCAGAATATGTTGCACAATTTCACGTCGCTGATGCCTGTTTGCTCCAATATGATGCACTTTGAGACCTTCCTCAACGATTTGAAAAATAGTCATACGTGGAGAGAGAGAAGAAAAGGGATCCTGGAAAACAATCTGTAGTTCACGCCTTAGATGGCGCATATCTTTTTTTGACTTGCCGAGAAGGTCCTTTCCCTGATAAATGATCTGGCCACTAGCCTCGATAAGCCGCAGTATCCCCAGTCCCAGCGTGCTTTTACCGGAACCTGATTCGCCGACAATTCCATAAGTTGTTCCTTCTCTTATGGAGAGGTTGACACCGTCAACGGCCTTGATCTCTCCGATTTTACGTTTGAAAAAACCTTTCCTGATGGCAAAATGGCAATGGAGCGTATTGACCAGAAGCAGGTTTTTCCCTTTTGTTCTTATCGGAGCTTCCCCGGCGGGAACGCTTTGCAGCAATTTGATGGTATACGGATCCCGGGGAGCAGAGAAAATTGCGGCACATGATCCATATTCAACGATACGGCCTTGATGCATGATATGTACGGCATCGGCAATTTTTTTTACCATATGGAGATCATGGGTGATGAGCAGCACCGACATCCCCAGTTCCTGTTGTAATTCCTGGAGTAAGGTCAAAATCTGGGCCTGAATGGTGACATCGAGCGCTGTCGTTGGTTCGTCAGCGATAAGAAGCCG
>QKJV01000261.1 GCA_003249165.1 Desulfobulbaceae bacterium
CGCTACAAAGTCATGGACAAACTTCTCCCGGGCATCTTCACATGCGTAGACTTCGGCCAAGGCGCGAAGCTGGGAATTCGAACCGAAGATGAGGTCGACACGGGTGCCGGTCCACTTGAGTTCACCGCTTTTACGATCACGGCCCTCATACACGTCTTCGTCTTCCGCGCTTGGTTTCCACATCGTGCCCATGTCAAGCAGGTTGACGAAAAAGTCATTGGTGAGCGTTTCCGGCTGTTTGGTGAAGACGCCACGCGGGGACTGACCGAAGTTGGCATTCAAGACGCGCAGACCGCCAACGAGGACCGTCATCTCAGGAGCGGTCAGCGTCAACAGTTGCGCCCGATCAATCAGCAGGTGCTCTGCAGCTACGCTGTATTTGGTTTTAAGGTAGTTACGGAAGCCGTCTGCACCCGGTTCGAGAATGGCGAATGACTGCACGTCGGTTTGCTCCTGCGACGCATCCGTACGTCCCGGTGTGAAGGGAACGGTTACATCCTGGCCGGCATTCTTCGCAGCCTGCGCAACACCTGCGCATCCACCCAGGACAACCAAGTCGGCGAGCGAAACCTTCTTTCCTCCTGACTGCGCCCTGTTGAACTCCAGCTGTATTCCCTCATAAGTCTGCAACACAGTTTTCAGCTGGTCCGGCTGATTAACCGCCCAATCCTTTTGGGGTGCCAGACGAATACGCGCCCCGTTCGCTCCGCCGCGCTTGTCGGAGCCGCGGAATGTGGAGGCAGATGCCCAGGCCGTCGAAACCAGCTGCGGGACAGTCAGTCCGGAAGCGAGGATTTTCGCCTTGAGATCCGCGATGTCCCGGGCATCGATCAGCTCATGATCAACTGCCGGCACCGGGTCCTGCCAGATCAACTCCTCTGCCGGGACCTCGGGGCCGAGATAGCGTGAACGTGGCCCCATGTCGCGGTGCGTCAGTTTAAACCAGGCCCGGGCGAAGGCATCTGCGAGTTTTTCGGGATTCTGCTGGTAGTGCCGCGCAATCGGCTCGTAGATCGGGTCAAAGCGAAGGGAGAGGTCCGCCGTAGTCATCATTGGCCGGTGCTTCTTCGACTGGTCATGCGCGTCAACCACCATGTCCTCTTCGGCTACGTCCTTGGCCAGCCACTGATTCGCTCCGGCCGGGCTCTTCACCAGCTCCCACTCATATTTGAACAACACTTTCAGATAACCCATGTCCCACTGGGTCGGGTTCGGCTTCCAAGCACCCTCAATACCACTGCCAATTGTGTCGCCGCCTTTGCCGCTGCCAAAACTGCTCTTCCAGCCGAGTCCCTGCTCCTCAATGGGAGCCGCCTCTGGTGCAGGACCGACAAGTGCGGCATCGCCCGCGCCATGGCATTTTCCGAAAGTATGCCCGCCGGCGACAAGAGCGACGGTCTCTTCATCGTTCATCGCCATTCGCGCGAAGGTCTCACGGACATCACGACCGGAGGCGACCGGGTCGGGATTGCCGTCCGGGCCTTCGGGATTCACATAGATAAGGCCCATCTGTACGGCCGCCAGGGGGTTATCAAGCTCCCGGTCACCGGAATACCGACTCTTGGGCTTGTCGCTTGTCGCCAGCCATTCCTCTTCAGCACCCCAGTAAATGTCCTCTTCCGGCTCCCAGACGTCTTCGCGCCCTCCGCCGAAACCGAAGGTTTTGACACCCATCGATTCAAGGGCGCAGTTGCCGGCGAGGATCATGAGATCGGCCCAGGAGATTTTCTTGCCATACTTCTGTTTGATCGGCCAGAGCAGACGGCGGGCCTTGTCCAGGTTCACGTTGTCGGGCCAACTGTTGAGGGGGGCAAGACGCTGGGAGCCGGACCCTGCGCCTCCGCGACCGTCGCCAATGCGGTATGTACCTGCACTGTGCCAGGCCATGCGGATAAAGAGCGGCCCGTAATGACCGTAATCGGCCGGCCACCACTCCTGCGAGTTGGTCATCAGCGTATAGAGATCCTTCTTTACGGCATCCAGGTCGAGTTTTTTAAACTCCTCAGCGTAGTTGAACTCCTCACCCATCGGATTGCTCAGTTGCGACTGCTGATGAAGAATCTTAAGGTTCACCTGGTTCGGCCACCAGTCTCGGTTTGACATGCCTTTGCCAGCTACCTGTTCATGAGTTCTGCCTGTTACCGGACACTTGCTCTCTTCATTCATTGCCGTCCTCCTTTCCTTATGAGGTTTGAATTTGGATTGCTAAAATACGGGCAGTACCAAGTACCGCGTTACTTCCGTTCCATTAGTAATGACTTACCAGCTACAAACACCACCTAGATAGTCTGAAAGCTTGACGTTGATGAAGTCCTCCTTTTGATATTCCAGCGCCACAAAATAGGCGCCTTTCCCTTTTTGGCTGCGTTCCCTCCTTTCAATTGTGAATAGCAGGGTAACGGAAAGTCAAGATTCCCATCGTTTCGGCCAAGAAAATGAGCGTTACCAATTCTCACCCAGCAGCTCGAAATGGGCCTGAGCATGGTCACAAGCTGGACAGTTATCTGGAGCCTCATTTCCTTTATGTAAGTAGCCGCAGTTGGCACCGCCAGGTAACCACCTCTTCCCGCTCAAAAAACCTGCCAGTCTTAATGTTTTCCATCAAATCGAGGTAACGCTTTTCATGCTGTTTTTCCGCAACTGCTATTGCCCCAAAAATGTCGGCAATCTCCGCAAAACCCTCTTCCCTGGCAGTGGCAGCAAATCCCGGGTACATTATCGTATGCTCATAATTTTCATCACCTGCCGCCTCTTTAAGATTCTCCAGAGTGCTGCCGAAACCCCGGCGGGGAAAGAAGCAGAGACCTGCACCTCACCTCCCTCCAGGAGTTTGAAGAGACGCTTGGCATGTTCCTTCTCCTGGTCGGCAGTCTCCTCAAAAATATGGGAGATCTGGAAATAGCCTTCCTTTTTGGCCATGGAGGCAAAGTAAGTATATCGATTGCGGGCCTGTTATTCACCGCAGAAAGCGGTGAGGATGTTTCTTTCGGTTTGTGTATTTTTCAACGCCGCCATAAAGCGTACCTCCAAAACTGTGTCTGTGAAAAAAACGGGTGTCAGACCAAAGTTCCCTTTTACCTGGAATGAACTCTGTCGTTTCTATTTGCTTGTACTCAGAATAAATTTCGCGACCTCTTTTTTTATATTCTGTATTAAGTAGGATAAATTCTTAGCCATAAGTAAAAAAAGTTAGACTTTATTTTTATTTTCTTTGTTCAGACACTTATTACAGATACCATGCAATTCGAGGTGTCGTACCTGGATAGATCCCAAAGCGGAAACTGATTCCGGCAGATTTGCATTATCGAAATCGGGCCAGTAGATATCCTGAACTCGCTTGCACCTAGTGCAGATAAAATGGTGGTGTTGCTCGAGGTTGGTATCAAATAGGGTTCGGTCATTGGATACGTTGAGCCTTTTAATGATACCAAGTTCGTCAAATGTGGCCAGGGTCCTGTAGACCGTATCAAGGGATATTGTCGGCAACCTCTTCCGCAATTTTTTAAAAATGAATTCCGCAGAAGGATGATCCTTCTGAGACAACATTTCCTTGAAGATCTCCAATCTTTGCGGAGTTAGCTTCATCCCTGCCTGGTCACAGAGTTTTCTGATTTTATTAAGCTCGTTATCTTGAGAAGTCATATGAAAGAATGAATTTTATTAAGAAAGTTTACTTATTAAGTAATATATCTCACCACAGACTCTGTCAAGAAATAGTCCTAATTAAGGAGAAAACTTAACACCTCTGTTTTTTGCATACCAAAGGGTTTTATTCGTCATCTCATAATTTACATTCAGCAGAACAGGGGGCATTTCAACTTCAGGTAAAGGTGGAAGTTGCTGAGAAGCAGGTATTGAACAAGGTGCAGCTTGCGACCTCTATTTTGTTAACTTCTAGCGGGTCTCAAACCAGGCAAACAGCCTGATTATCCAGGAATAGATATCTACAGATAGCCCCATCTATTACAAAGCGCAGCCCAAGCCACTTCCACATCACCCTTCCAACTACACCAAAAACCTCTTTTTTATCTGCAATATTCAATTTGAGAAAATTTTCTAATCTTGGATTCAAGTATAAGGAATGCAAACAGTGAGTTACGCATTAATCCCCAACACGAGCAGCGGCCTTCTTCAATCAAAATTTTTCTTGTTATGTTTATATAAACATGGTATTGGTAGTACCAATTAATCTTTTTATTAAAAGTGGTTCAACCATTTTCGCCACATGAAAAAAACATTTTCTCCGATAAAGACCAAACACCTGTACGAAAAGGTGGAAGAACTCATTCTGGAGTTTATCCACCAGGGAAAACTGCAGTCTGGCGACAGACTGCCGCCAGAGCGTTCTCTTGCGGAAACATTCGGAGTAAGCAGAAACTCAGTGCGTGAGGCGATCCGCGCATTGACGGAAAAAAAAGTACTCGAAAGCAGGCGGGGAGACGGGACCTACATCCGAACTCCAGACGATTCCGCTCTAGTCACCACGCTTGCACAAACTATCCGGATTCAGCAAAACCGGCTGAACGATATTTTTGAATTCAGAGAAATGATTGAACCACAGATCGCCGCTCTTGCCGCCCGACATATAACGAAAGATGAAGTGGCAGCGCTGAAAATACTTGTTTTTGAACAGGAACGCAAAATTGTTGCGGGTGAAGACATTGCTGATCTCGACATGCAATTTCATCTCCGCCTGGCTGAGGCATCACGCAATGTGGTTTTACTTGAGGTGGTCAAGCTTCTCAACGGCATTCTGCTTGAATCACGCTCTGAATTTCTCCAAAGCGAGACCCGGCAGCTTATCTCGGTTAAATCACATATCGAAATTATCGATGCGCTGGAAAAGCATGATGAAAAAACAGCTTGCAAGAATATGCTCACCCATCTGCAACGGGTGAAAAAAACAATTTATCAAGACAGCTGAAACGAAAAGATATTCTTTCGATGCAACATTATCACTGTACCCAAAATCTCTGGAACTTACTCTATTCAAATATTTCCCAATAATCTTTCCTAATGGATGGAGGTTGCCATGTACACCATTCTTCTCACCTATTCTCTGGTCGGAGCTATTTCCGGAGTCCTTGCAGGACTCCTTGGCATCGGCGGGGGGCTCGTTATCGTTCCCATGCTGGTGTACTGTTTTACCCGGCAGCATATACCTGATGAAATGATCATGCACTTGGCCTTGGGTACCTCCATGGCAAGCATCATCTTCACAGCAGCTTCAAGCTTCTGGGCACATCATAAAAGAGGAGCAGTGCATTGGATAGTTGTCCGGCGTATTGTACTGGGCATTTTTGTCGGAACGTTTCTCGGTTCATGCATAGCGGCCAGACTATCGACAAATTTCCTTAAGGCATTTTTTGTTGTCTTTCTCTTTTATGTTGCAACGCAGATGATCTTGAACAAAAAACCGAAAGCATCCCGCCAATTGCCTGGTTCCACCGGTATGTTTGGGGTAGGAAATGTTATCGGGGCCTTTTCAAGTCTGGTCGGAATAGGAGGAGGAACACTCTCTGTTCCATTTATGACATGGTGCAATATCCCGGTGCATGAGGCCATCGGGACCTCGGCGGCAATCGGGTTTCCCATCGCCATCGCCGGTACTATTGGTTATATTTACAATGGTTTTAACAATATAAGTCTACCGGAATATTCCGTAGGATATGTCTATCTGCCGGCTCTCGTCGGCCTGATAGTCACCAGCGTCCTTACCGCCCCGTTCGGTGTCAAACTTGCCCACAGTTTACCGGTCGGTCGGTTGAAACGTATTTTTGCCATGCTCCTTTATGCTGTCGGAACCAAAATGCTCATCAGCCTTTTCTGAAACAGAAAATTGAGTTTTCTCTACGCATAATACACACACCAACCGTATTTTCCTTCCGAAATGGGGGCAGTTCACTGCCCCCATTTCACTATCCGAAAACCCGCAGGATATTCTGATAAAATCATTGACACCCCCTGCAGCTTCAGTAGAATGCTTCTCCTGTCGTTTTTCAGGGATGTTTAATTGTTATCTTGCAAATACACTTTAACCAAGGGGGAGGAAATTCCATGAAAAAATTTTCAAATTCAGGAGTAACGCTTCTGCCATTGTTGCTTCTCCTGGCCATCTTTTTTCTGACGCCGTCATTTGTCTGGGCCGAGCAATTGAAAATCGGCGTTATTCTGGCTGAAACAGGCCCGGCATCCTTCTTGGGCGGCCCAGAGGCCCGTTCGTTGCGTATGCTTGAAAGTGAAATAAACACTTCCGGAGGGATTAACGGCAATCAGATTACGTTAATTTTCAGAGATTCAGCCGGCAGCCCAGAGAAAGCAGTTTCGTTTGCCCGCCAGCTTATTGAGGAAGAAAGGGTTTTTGCCATCATTGGACCATCCACCAGCGGTGAAACACTGAAGATAAAAAAAATCTGTGAAAATGCCGGAGTAATTCTCATCTCCTGTGCCTCGGCAGAGCTCATTGTCAAACCGGTTACTCCATATGTATTCAAAACAGCCCCAACTGACAGTTTTGCCGCACAGCAAATCTTCATGACCATGCAAAAGATGTCCATTTCCCGCATTGCCATTGTCACAGGGAATACGGGATTCGGGAAGGCCGGAAAAGACCAGATGGTCAAAATCGCCCCTGATTACGGGATCACCATTGTTGAGAACGAAACATACGATAAAGATGCTACGGATCTTACTTCGCTGGCAGCAAAAATTAAGGCCAACCCGGAAGTTCAAGCGGTAGTCAACTGGTCTATTGTTCCGGCCCAATCAATTATTGCCAAAAATATTCGCCAGTTGAAATGGGATGTGCCGATTTTCCAGAGCCATGGTTTCGCCAATATCAAATATGTTGAAGCGGCGGGAGCTGCGGCAGAGGGGATCATCTTTCCCGCCAGCCGCCTGATGATTGCTGATAGCCTGCCGAATGGCCCGCAGAAAGACTTCCTGATGAAATACAAGACCGATTATGAAAAAAAATATGGAGAACGGGTCAGCACATTCGGCGGCCACGCTTATGACGCAATGTTGATTATTAAAAAGGCGATTGAAACTGCTGGCCCGAATCCCGAAAAAATCCGTAAGGCAATTGAAACAATGAAAGGTTTCTTCGGCACTGCCGGAGAATTCAATTTTACCCCGGAAGATCACTGTGGACTGGGAATCGATGCTTTTACAATGCTTACCGTAAAAAATGGCCAGTTTGCCCTTTTGAACAAAGAATAATAAAAAATAGACGAACCTTGATGTCCTCTTGTTTCTTGAGCTGCTGCGTTACTTTTTCTCTGGTGAGGATAACGTTTTAACATGTTATCCTCACCCGCTATTCTGTTATTCTTTACCTTTACGGATTGATCGTAATATCCATCATTTGACCTGTCTGCTGGTCCCGACAGCGGACTTCCGCCCTAACCTGCCCAGGAGGAATTGCCTCGGCGAGATCCATTGTAATACGGATAATTCCTGGCCTCACATTTTTTATCAGCCATTGAGCTTTACCGTTTTTTGGATCAAATTTGACTAACGGAGGAGAGGAATTGACGATATCTATCCCGGTGCTCAGGAACTGATGCACGATAAGATTGCTTGTCGAAGTCCCCTTCACATCTAACTCAAGAATGATTGTCCTGCCTGCCGATGAAAGATATTTGCCGCCAATTATATCCCTGGCGGAAACAGCCACAGGCGTCAACAGGCAGAGGCAGATAAAGACTATGAATAACAAAAACATTCTTTTTTCTCGGCAGACCATTATAACCTCCTCACCGGCTTCATGAACGATTAATTTCCGACACTCCATGCCACTGTTCTCATTATTAAGAGCAATTGGGGATGGTTCCCCTTGTTTTATCAGGGAAGAATATTAAATTTTTGCTTCTCTGAATCCCAGGTGTAGCCAGAACCGAGCCAGATTTCCTCAACCTGATCGATATTAACTGCCAGGTCTTTTATCTCGCTGTACTCATCATATACAGTCAGTATCTCCTCATCGCTTATGCGATTATCCGCATCGGTATCAGCCCAGTGAAAGTAAGACATCTGCACTTCGGCATTTCCGGTTACATCAATCTGTCTTTCCGACCCTTTGGGAAGAGCAATCTTGCCGGAAAAAACAGCAGTCCCTGACTGCCGTTCAATCTTAACCAGATAGGCGAATATCTGACTTCCATCAATTTTTTTCAACCATTTAAGCTCCCTTGTTTTTGCATCATAAGCTGAATAGGGAGGAACGCTCTTGAGCAGCACTGTCCCTTCAGGCAGGTTTTCCCGGACAATCAATGAAACCGCAGCTGTTGCATTGCTTGCAACAGCAATCGACACCGGAAACGGTTGTCCGGCAATGGCATGATTAGGCAAAATTCGCTTAGCCGTAATTCTTACCTGTTCTTCATCCGCAGAAAACCACCATCCAAGCAATGCAAGAAGAGCAACGAGAACAACTACAGAGAGAGAGACTTTCATTTTTGCAGTAAATCTTGCCCCTGCAGGCTTTTCTGGCTCGTCAAGAGGTTCTGTATCAGTAACTTGACTTGCCTGCTCCAGATCAACGGGCAGAGAGGAGTCAGAGGTCTCCTCTTCCTGGATTTCCAGTATAGCATCAAGATCAACTTCAAGTGCTTCGGCAAGCTTTATGCCATTTTCTTTTTTTATTGCTGGATAGCGTTTATTTTCCCATCTTGAAATCGTATCGGTTGTTACTCCCACTGCCGTAGCAAGAAACAGTTGGGTCAATCCCTTAGATTCCCGGATATTTCTCACCTTTGCACCGTCGATTTTGACCATGGGAACCCCACCGGTCATTTTACCTGTTTCCATAGCTCTATTCCGTATATTATCGGTTCATATCACAATTTCATCTTAATCAATTCCCCGACAGAGGTACCACTGTATTCCTTATCTTCTTCTGTAAAAAAAAACGAGATCTGGACAAGAAATGGTTTAAAAAAAAATTTACCACCCTTCAAACCGGGGCTTTTCTTCCAGATGACGTCAACAGATAACCATTTGATTTTTATACAATGTCTACCCGACATCACCCAGGATTCACCCTATTTGCCCCGATGTCCTCTATTTTTTTCACAACAGTCTTCATAAATTTATACAAAAGACCAAAACCGACTAAACAATACAACAAAACCCGTATTCAAGGTCAACAAGGAGGAAAAAATGGGAAAGAAATCAGCCAATGCCGGATTCAGATTTCAGAGTTTGATCGGATTAATCTGCGCTGCAACCATACTGATGAGCGGACAAACTGGAGTACTGGCCGGAGAACAGTCTAAAAAACAGACAATTCCAGAAAAAATCGAGGTTAACATTCAGGCGAGTTGTCCGCAGATAGCAGGTATTGAGGAAGACAAGAAAAAAGTTAACGAATTTAATCACAAGCTGCACGCTGAAAAATACCTTATCGGCAAAGAAGTATACTCAACCTACCCCTATTCAGACAGCTTCACCTGCACGGCCTGTCATCCCGGGAGCGTTAATGAACAGAGTATCATAGAGGGTGACAAATGTGAACGGTTGTCTGCAGTTATTGAGAAAAACGGTGGTGCAAAAAAATATAAATCAATGATGCATGCAATCTGCCAGGAATGCCATAAAAAGGCACAGAAAGCAGGACAGCAGTCAGGACCGGTTAAATGCTTGGAATGCCACACAAAATAATATCAACAGTTAACAAAGGAAAAAAATTATGAAAAAATTATTGAGTTTCATGCTGGCTTTTGTATTTGCCCTCAGTCTCACCGGTTCCGCTTTTGCGGCGAGTGCCAATTGCACAGTGACGGGCTTGGAAGATAACAAACTGATTCTTGACTGCGGAAAAAGCAATCAGGATTTCCCAGTAGGAACTTCAGTCAAGATCAAAAGCAAAGTGAGAGCAATTGAGGGATGCTAAAGTCTCTTCTCATTCCCGGGGATAAGACAGTCACCATCGGCAATTGATGTCTCCACTATCCCTTTAGCCTCATCAGGAGCCTTCTCCCCTGAATTCACGGTTATAAGAAAACCGCATTCCCGGCAGCGAAAAGAACCGCTGCCGGGTTCAGGTTTTTCAGGAGGGAAAGAATAACGTTTTCCACATTCCTCACAAAAAACAAGCATATTTTACTCCTCCGGCAGCCGAATCTGCCTCTGACCAATTCAAGGGAACCTTGAAAAATTACTCTCTGGCCCAATTACTGTGTTCCGGTAAAAAAATGCTCACATGTACCTAATATGCGGAGTTTATACCCCACTGGGGGTGCTTTTTATTTTTACCGTTTCTTGTCCCCGAACCAGATGGCTAATTTTTCATGGTACCCTCAAGTATTTCCTGCCGAAACCGCTCCATTTCAATACGGATGAGTGATTGGACGGCCATTCTCATTTCAGGAGACAACTCTGCTTCCGTTTCCTCCAATAACTTCTCTTGCTGCTCAGTTACTCGCTTATCCAGCTCAGCAGCTACCAGTTTGTGCCATTCCCAAAACTCCTGTATGAGTTCGAGATGCGAGGAAAGGAGTTTCTCTTGTGGCTGCATAGTGAAAAGAGAGTGCGCAAGCCGGTCATAAGTCGTCTGCAGCATGGAACATGAACGTTCAACGGCAATATCGTCATAACTTTCCAGATGACTTCCAATGGCTTCAAGAATCTGCAAAAAAAGCAGCAATGAACTGTTCCCGGAATATTGGCTCCGCAGACTTTGTATTTCCTCGGAAAGCTGTCTGAGAAGCGGCGCCGAAATCCCATATTTTGCCTTCTGGATTACCCTCGCCAGTTTATCGACAACAATTTCCTCTTCCTCTTCGAATTGATTAGCTCGCTCTGGTATAACTTTTTTTTCTTTCTCTTCAGCAAATTGCCCGATATCAATCGCGACAGTTTCATCAGGAGCGGGAGCGGGAGGCGTAGCGGCTTCATCCTCGGCCAGAGATAAACCATCCTCGGAAAAGAAATCATCAAGAAGACTATCAGCCTCGGGAAACTCTTCATCTTCAATCTTGGCCAAAAGAACCTCTTTTGCATCAGGACCCGCCTGTCCACCGACCGAAGGCATACCCGGGGCGGCAGGAGGGGCAGGAGGTGGTGTGTGCTGGTCATCCGCAACCATTTCCTGAAAAATTGCGTTAAACGCTCCGTCAACTGCCTGATCTTCCTTTTGATCCATCAAATCCCTTATAGTGCTGCCCCCTCTTCCTTCTTTTGGAGGTGTCTCGACAATTGGTTTCACCCTTGCAGCCCCAGCTGAAGATTCCTGGACAGGCTCTTTGGGCCGTTTTGCCAATTCTGTTTTCAGCCTGTTATACTTATCCACTGAAGCACGCACCAGAGCAACCTTTTTCCCTTCATCCGAAGTGACGTCGGAGGCAACGGTTTCCAACGTGGTAAACACGTCAGGAAGCAGCTTTATCGCATCAGGATGGGCTTTTTCTTTTGCCTTTTTTATATATTGTCCCAAGGTCCCGATAACCTGAAGACAGACAAGCAACATTTTCCGGCCGGCCCATTCCGCCTGCAACGGTTTTATAGCCCTGTTCAAGCTTTCCATGGCCTCGTCGGTTATCTCCCATTCTATTGCCAGAACAGCAGCTTTCAACTCTTTCAATTTCTCTTCGCTGGGGATCATGATCATTCTCCTATTGTAATTCCTTGCGGAAAGAGACGAGTGTCATGGATATGATCTTTTTAAGCGTCTCAACGACATTCTCTCCAGCCAATGCACTAGCTGTAAAATAGGGAACCTTTAATTGCCCGTTGAGATCCTGCTCCATCTCCTCAACAGTCAACAGAGGAATACCCTGACTTTTCAGGTCAATCTTATTGTATTGCAATACCAGCGGTATTCTGCCGATATCCTTACTGTGACTGAGCAGGTTCTCTCTCATCTGTTCGAGAGATTTCAGATTATTGTCTCTTCTCTCCTGCTGCATATCCGCGACAAAAACAATACCGTCAACACCCTTGAGAACAAGTTTTCGGGTGGCGTTATATTTAACCTGCCCCGGCACGGTATAGAGTTGTATTTTAATGTCAAAACCATGAATTTTGCCGATATCAACAGGAAGAAAATCAAAAAACAGAGTCCGGTCTCCGTGGGTTTTAATACTCACCATTTCTGTTTTGATGCGCTGCTTGTATTTTTTATTGATGTAGTCTAGATTAGTTGTCTTCCCACCACGCCCCGGGCCATAATAAACGATCTTAATCTGAACTTCTTTTTTCTTTACATTAATAAATCCCACAGTTTACCTCTCCTAGACTCAGTTACTCCAGATTAATTTTATCTTCTCGATGACTTCCGATGATTTAAGTCGCAGAAAACCGAGCGAAACGTCTTGCCCGAAAATACAAATCAGCAGAATATCGTCATTAACTTTGCTGAAATGAATACTCTCGCTTTCACCTCGATGGAAATGAAGTGAGAATTGTTGTTCCCCTACCAATTTGGCCATGGCATCAACTGCTGCAAAATTTCCTGCGGCAAGGGCTGCAAAGGCGGTCACGTCGAAAGAGCAACGGCCATTGTCTTTCTGGGCTATGGTGTTACCTGCCACATCAATTACGATTACACAATGCACCCCGATTGAAAGCAGATCTTCATTGAGAATCACATCTATCGTTTCCAACTGTTCTTGCGAAACATTATACATTTCATTTGTCCTTATTTTCGCTGAAGCTTTATCATGCCGACGCTTTATGCAAATCCACAAGTCCCATACGTAGCAGGCAAACATCCACTTGCTGCAAAAAACAGCGCATGGAGGGTATTTTTTGCCAAACCGGGAAAAATCAATTTCCTGATCCTAATATGATGCACAAAGAGTGAAGGAAAAGTCGAGCAGAATTTGTATATCAGACAAGAGGAGCGACAATTTGGGCCATTCCTTCATGCAGCCTACGCATCATGCCTGCAGGCGGATAACCGTTGATTGTCTTTTTTGAAAGGGAATCGATATAGGATGCCAATGCCGTGATTTCAGGTGCGCTGTAAGCTATGACCGCCACTTCATAGTTGAGGAAAAGGCTCCGCAGATCCATATTGGCAGAGCCTATCATTGCTAATCTGTTGTCTACTACCATAACCTTGCCATGCAACATAGAGCTGGTATAACGCATAACCGAAGCCCCTGCCTCCTGAACAGTGCGCAGATAAGTACCTCGGACTAAATCTACAAGAAAATGATTCGACTTGTCAGGGATAATTATCCGGACATCGACCCCCCTTCTTGCAGCAATGGCAAGCCCTTGCGTCAATGCATCATCGGGAACGAAATAAGGGGTGACTATCCACAACCTCTCTTCTGCCGCAAAAATGGCTGACAAAATCGCCTCATAGAGCCCATCGTGGCGGCAGTCAGGACCAGCGGGTACCACCTGAAGGACAGCCTGTCTCTCAGAATCGTCGGAAAACGTTTCAGAAAAATTTCTGATCGGCAACTCCTCACGAGCTGCGAAGGCCCAGTCCGAACGAAATAATTCAACAAAAGGCTGGACAGCTGGTCCTTCAACGATAAAGGAAATATCCTGCCAATTCAGGATGAGGGGATCGGGTGACAGATATTCGGCAGCGATGTTTGTCCCGCCTGCCATCAGCAGCCGCTCATCAGCCAAAGCGATTTTTCGATGATTTCTGAGATTGGTCCTGCCTCGGAGCGGATGATAAAAAACGGGCATGAAATACGCAAATTGCCCCCCATTATCAACAAGCGGCGTAAAGAGCTTCTTTCCTGTTTTCAGCGACCCTACTCCGTCAAGGAGAAGGCGTACCCTGACTCCTGCATGTGCCTTCTTGCTCATACGGGCGACAATATCCCGCCCAACCTCATCATCAGCAAAAACATACGTAGAGACATAGAGACTTTCCTGGGCCGCCTCGATCAAATGAATGAGACACTCATAAGCTTCCAAGCCAGACCGGCACAAACCAAATGAGTTGCCACGCATGGCTGCCGGAACATTATGAGAACGCAAGGCGCGATCAATCAAAGAAGCTTGCGTCAAAGGAAGAATATTGTTCTCGTTCAATTGCAGAGTCATTTTCCGGCTGGCGATACTTGCCATCTTTCTCCCACCAAGCATGATATAAAGCGGAATACCCACATAAGGCATCAACACCATAGCCAACAGCCAGGACAAAGCGCTGGATGGGGCACGCCGCTGCTGCAGCATGTGGGCAATAGCTGCAGCAGCAAGCAGCACACCCACGATAACTGCAAGATGGGATTCTAAGAATTGCATCATTAATTTGTAACCTTTATTGGCACCTTTTGAATACCAGTTTGCCTGGGGCTGAAATTTGTCGGCTCCGCGCTCTCTTGTAATCTCCGTCCGAAACGACTGGGAACTAATAGATTAGATTCTTTTTATTACTACCTTTACGGTTTTTCCATATCAAATTTCATAAGACCACAAAACAAAAAAACACAATATTGTATTTCCCAAGACATAAAGAATTTCACACAAAAAAATATTCATAATTTACCACTTGACTTTTATCTGCTTTCAACCGCATCATTATAAATGGTAAAAATGCATACCACCATGTGGCACCACTTGAAAGCAAGGCAATGTATAATGTATAAAGTATATTAACAGCAAAAACGTACGCACAAAATTGCACTTCGCAAGAACCCGCACGAACAAACGCGTCAACGTCCAAACACCCGGCCAATACAATTTCTCAGAACAGGAAGAGGAGCAGGCCAGGAATTGCTGCTACCCGCAATACAAATACCCCTGCGATCAGCAAAGATATTTTCATCAACTTCTTAATTGACGAATTAAGCTCCAAGAAATCCCCATAAGCAGAGTTTATTGATCAACTCAATCAGGCATATTCCATAAATTTTGGCAGCACTTATAGACTATGAGTTGGGCTAAAACTATAAATGAAGATTTAACATAATCATTTAAATACCGTTTTTGCCTGACTGATTTTACGGAATTAAAAAAAACCACACAACGTCAGCGAGAGCATCATCCATTTTTTCTCATTCATAGGAGACATTATGTTCAGCATTAATAACCTCAAACTATCCACCAGAATGTTCATTATCGGCTTTATTGCCGTTATAACAGTCATGGCCCTTCTGATGGCTGGATATTTTCAACTGAAAAAAGAAAAATTTTCCGCAAAAAATGTCAAGACCCAACAGGTCGTTGAGACCGCCTGGAGTGTTCTTGATCACTATGCCAAACTGAACAAGTCCGGCACTCTCTCACTGGAGGAGGCCCAGGCCGCAGCCAAAAACACCATCAGAGATATGCGTTACGACAACAATGAATACTTTTTCATCGTTGGAACGAACGGCACCTGTGTCATGCATCCGACAAACCCTAAATTAGAGGGACAGGATGTTAAAAGGATAGCTGACACTAACGGCAAATACTTTTTTGCCGACATGGCTGACGTCTCAGTGAAAAGGGGTAGTGGTTTTGTCGAATATTTTTACGAAAAACCCGGAGAAAAAATTCCTTCACCGAAAATTTCATTTGTTAAAGGTTTCCCGGACTGGAACTGGTTTGTTGCTTCCGGAATTTACGTGGATGACGTACAAAAAGAGCTTTCCAGGACTTTCTGGACTATATTGGCGGGCGGCTCAGTGTTGTTGGTAATTTTCATCGGCATCATCTTTTTCATGACTCGAGCCATCGTCCGGCCGATCAACCAGATTACTGATGACTTGAATGAGGCATCCTCCACCGTTACAGACGCATCTAGTCAGGTTGCCGAAAGTAGCCATATCCTTGCTGAAGGGACTTCTGAACAGGCGGCAGCGCTCGAAGAGACGTCAAGTTCTTTGGAAGAACTTTCATCCATGACCAGACAGAACGCCGAAAATGCCAGAGAGGTAAATACGTTGATGACCGCAACAAAAAGTGTTGTCGCGCGCTCTAATGAATCCATGGCAGAGTTAACCGGTTCCATGCGCGACATTGCCTCGGCCAGCGAGGAAACCCAGAAAATTATCACGACAATCGATGAAATTGCTTTCCAGACCAATCTGTTATCCCTCAATGCGGCAGTTGAGGCAGCCCGGGCAGGAGAGGCAGGGGCTGGTTTTGCTGTTGTCGCCGAAGAGGTCAGAAATCTTGCTCTGCGTACCAGTGAAGCCGCAAAAAATACCAGCGAACTTATTGAAAAATCGGTAAAAAGAATCCATCATGGATCTGATTTGGTAAAAAAATGCAACGAAAACTTTTCTGAGGTCTCGCGGGGGGCCGAAAAAGTTCACAGCCTGGTCAATGAAATAGCAGAGGCGGCAGCAGAGCAAGCCGAAGGAATAAATCAGATCAGTCAGGCTGTTAACGAAATGGATACGGTTACCCAACGAAATTCCGCAAACGCCGAGGAATCCGCCGCTGCAGCTGAAGAATTGTTTGCACTTTCCGGGAAACTGGCCTTGACAGCACAGCAACTTGAAAAAATTGTTTCCGGTCGATCAGTAACCGGTACAGTCAGGACAGTTACGGAAGCAGACACCATTCATTCGAGGACAAAACATAAACAGCAGAAACTCCGCTTCCAGTCACGGGAAACAAAACTTCTCAACGCATCTGGTTTTTAATTTTTTTTAAAAGTATATTTCTGCCGAAAGCATATCGAGAAAAATTGCGAATTCTTTCTGAGGCTGAGAGGAGAGTTAAAACTCTC
>QKJV01000215.1 GCA_003249165.1 Desulfobulbaceae bacterium
GGCACAGCTCGGCAGGTTGCCCGTATTATTAAAGAAACAAACCCTGCAGCATGCTTTGATATGGTATCAAATCCTGAGTTTTTACGTGAGGGGGCGGCAATTAATGATTTCATGCGACCTGACCGGGTAGTCCTTGGCGTTGAAGCAAAACAGGCCCAAGACATAATGAAAGAGATATACAGTCCTCTTTACCTTATTTCTACGCCTTTTGTCATAACCGGTCTTGAAACCGCTGAACTGATAAAATATGCCGCCAACGCCTTTCTCTCCATCAAAATTTCTTTTATCAACGAAATGGCAAATGTGTGCGAGGCAGTAGGTGCGGATGTAATCGATCTGGCAAAAGCAATTGGTCTTGATGGAAGAATTGGCCCAAAATTTCTCCATCCAGGTCCTGGTTATGGAGGCTCCTGTTTCCCAAAGGATACGCTTGCTCTTCTCCGCATAGCACAGGAACACGGAGTGCCTGTCCGTTCCGTTGAGGCCGCGGTGGAAATCAACGCTGCACAAAAAGCACGTATGGTAAAGAAAATCCGTGATGTGTTGGGAGGATCTGAAGCGGGGAAAGTGATTGGTGTCCTTGGTCTGACGTTTAAGCCTGAGACGGATGATCTCAGGGACTCCCCGGCTTTGACAATCCTGCCGCCACTTCTTGAAAAAGGGGCAAAAATACAGGCTCATGACCCGCAAGGCATGAAAGAAGCAGCCAAAATGTTTCCCGATTTTACTTATGTAAAAAATGCCTACGAAGCAAGTGTTAATGCTGATGTCCTGGTTCTTTTTACTGAATGGAACCAATATCGTGCTCTTGATCTGCAGGAGCTGAAATCAAGGATGAAATCTCCTGTATTTGTTGATTTGCGAAACGTTTACACTCCCAAACAGATGAAAGAGGCCGGTTTTTCATATATTGGAGTCGGGAGGGACTAGTGAGAATAACGTGGATAGTTTAGACAAAGAACTACGGAAAACCAAAGAAGAAATTGACCGTCTTGTCAGAAACTGGCGGGCACTGCTTGATATCATGCCCGAGATGGTCGTGTTGATTCGCGAGGACTGTATTATCGAATACATGAATCCAAGTGCCATCCACGTATTCGGTAATTTGTGCGGAAAAGACTGCAGGAAAACGTTCTGCAACGCGGGAAATCGCTGTAAAATTCGTTGTCCTATCACCCTGTCCGCGGGAGGGAAAAAGAGAAGCAGCCTTGAAGAAACTCGCATTGGTGAGGTTGATGTGGAATACAGTTTTGTCCCTTTCCAAGGATACCTTGGTGATCGCCTGGTTATGCTGGTGATGCGTGACATAACAGAACGTAAATTGCATGAACAGGAACTGATGGGCTTCCACAATAATATAGAAGAAGTTCTCCAGCAGAAAATTAAAGAACTCAAGGAAAGCGAAAAAACGCAACAAAATCTTTTCCGGGAAATAAATGTTCTGAAACGCAGGTTGCAGAATACACACCAGGCCGATGAAATGATCGGCACCAGTCGAAAAATGAGAGATCTGCGGGAAATGATTGATCAGGTTGCCGGCTCAGATGCAACCATTTTAATAACCGGCGAGTCTGGAACAGGGAAAGAACTTGTTGCAAACCTTATCAGGAAATGCAGCACGCGGGCAGACAAGCCTTTCTTGAAAGTAAATTGCCATAGCATCAATGACAATCTGCTCGAAAGCGATCTTTTCGGTTATGAAAAAGGAGCATTTACAGGAGCTGCCGGGCGCAAGAAAGGAAAATTTGAAATAGTCGACGGAGGCACAATCTTTCTTGATGAAATAGGCGATATCAGTTCGAAAATGCAATCTTCTCTGTTGCGTGTTCTGCAAAACGGAGAAGTTATACGGGTTGGCGGCAACACGCCGATTAATATTGATGTGCGGGTAATTGCTGCAACAAATGTTGACTTGGCCAAAGCTGTGCAGGACGGACTTTTCCGTCTTGATCTTTACTATCGCTTAAATATCATAAATATTCATCTGCCTCCTCTGCGTGAAAGAAAAGAGGACATAATTGATCTGGCCACTCATTTTGTAAAACATTATCGCGGAGCTTTCAAAAAAGACATTGATTTTCTCCCTGACAGCATCATTAACCGTCTTCTGATGCATGACTGGCCAGGCAACATCAGAGAACTGGAGAATGTCATCCAGCGCGCAGTGTTGATGTCAAAGAATTCGTTTATTACGGAAAATGATCTTTTTTTTGACACAAAAACGGCACCACCTCCCGTTAACGATTATCTCACAGAAGTTTTCCAACAATTAGGCAATAAATCACTTAAAGAGATTACCTCTAATTTTGAAAAGGAAATTATTATTAACTGTCTGCAGAAAAACGACGGGAATGTGCAAATTGCCGCAAATGAATTAAAAGTCGGGAAAACTGGACTTTATGACAAAATGAAACGCTTTGGCATTTCTGCTAAAGTGATAAAAATATAAGCACAGCGAAAAAAAGGGGAACCCGATCACAATAATTACTTCTCGTCCTTAATATGTTTTTTTCTGGCACACGAGTTGCTGTTTATTGATATAATTTTTTTAAAGAAAAAATGCTGATCGGCAGACAATGCCATTGACTATCCTGTCCGCGCCCAAAAAGGCCGTTTGAATGAAAAATATTACGAATAATTCAGATCAAATAAGATGTCCATTCTGGTCAATGGATAGCTACCAGGAATGCAGGATGACGAAAGGAGGGCTTTATATTCCCTTACAGGAGCATGTACGTATTTTCTGCTCAACCCCCCAGTACATCAAGTGTCATCAATATTTGAGAGGCTGTGAACTTATTCAGCAAACGGCAAAAAAATACGACTTTATCGTTGATGGCGGGCGAAGGCAGTTCCGCCGGGTTCCAGAACATGTTCCGCTGTCGGTATCATCCTGCGATGCAAACCGACAACCTCTTGAAATGCTGGCAAAAGAGGCGATAACTGTTGACATGAGCCTTGGCGGATTACGTCTGGAAAGCATATGCCGTATTCCTGCAGATACAGAGGTATTGCTTGATTTTGGACCTGGTTTTTCAACACCTGAACTTCGCGGAGTCGGGAAGGTTGCCTGGTGCGAATCGAAAGCAAATTCCACCCTTTTTGAAGTCGGAATAGCCTTTTCTGATTTTTGTTTAACCAGGGCAGTTGGATATCACCTCGGCCTGCCAACCATGTAATACACGTTTTCCCTTTTCCCGCAAAATGAACGGGTTTTCAATTTTTTAAAATATTGGAGAAAAAAAATAGCCCGACATTCTAACAAATTGTGTTGTCTGATGCTATTTTGTCCAAAATACTGGAATATCTCGTTTATACCAGGCGCTGACGGCGAACTTTAATGAATATCCCCACAATAACACATTTAGGAGGCGAAAAAACAGTAACAGGTTCCTGTCATCTTCTTCGCGCCTCAGGCCTGCATATTCTTGTTGACTGCGGTCTGGCCCAAGGAGATGATGAACTGCTGCCCATGTCGGCCTGGCCCGTTCCACCGGATAAAATTGACTACCTGTTTCTGACCCACGCGCATATAGACCATATTGGCAGATTGCCCGAATTACTTCTGAATGGTTTTCACGGAGAAATTATCTGCTCCCATCCTACAAAATCTTTGCTAGTACCGATGTTGATGGACGCAATGAGTTTCAGTGGGCTTGAAAAAACCGAAACAAAAAATTTAATTCAGAAAATTGAAAAACTCTCATGGGGTTTTGAATATCAACAGGAATTTCAATTACGGCAAGGCATCACGTTTAAACTATGCAGGGCAGGGCATATCCTGGGTTCGGCCTTTATCCGTTTTTCTATTCCCCTTAGTGAAAAACAAAATTATTCCATTATTTTTTCAGGAGATCTTGGCAACAGGGACACGCCGATATTGCCGGACCCGGATGCTCCCGACACCTGCGATTTACTCCTGCTGGAATCGACTTACGGCAATCGAATACACGAAAGCAGAGCAGACCGAATCGACCGATTATCAGATAAACTGACAAAG
>QKJV01000326.1 GCA_003249165.1 Desulfobulbaceae bacterium
AGTCCACTTTTCGGCAAGGACCGACGGGAAGATCATTGTTTTGGCAGGAAGTATGTCATTCTTTTCTCAAGCGGCTTTTTGTTTTTCGCGAATAACGAAATTCGTCTGATTTTTGTCACCGCTTCAGTGGTGTGTTTTCCCCGGACAAATGATCGTGGATGCGAGGCGACCCGGTTCCCTTTATACAAGCACTCCACTGCTGTTTCGGTGTAGCGGAGATCCAGCTGCTCTTTCACCAGACGATGGGGGACGCTGTAGAAATGTCCCTCCAGTTCCACATGGTAATCGATATGTACCCTGGCTTTCTTCCATTGGGCATACTGGTAGGGAGTCGCCGGCAGGGGGAACATGGCGGGACGATCCATCTCCTCAAATCGGCTTTGCCGACACCCCGGGAGTTTCCGGAACGGCCGGTTGTTGAGCAGATGCAGACGTTCACGCACCGCGATGTTGGCCTCGGCGAGGCTGAAGAAGGTTCGGTGACGGAGGCCCGCGAGGATGAATCGTTGGGCGATCAGCACGCCTCCTTCGACTTTGGCTTTGTCCTTGGGGTGGCGGACACGGGCCGGTACGACTGCAGTGCCGTAATGATCGGCCAGTTCGGCATAGGTGGGATTGACCTCGGGCTCATAGCGGCAGGTTTTGGTCACTGCGGAAAGCAGATTGTCGGGAACGAGGCAATGAGGAACTGCGCCCAGAAAAGTAAACGCGCGGGCGTGAGATCCGGTCCAGTCGGCGAGTGACTGCGTCCAGGTGAGTTCGGCGTAGGTTTGGTTGCTGTTGCCCAGAACCCCGACAAACATTTCGGCCTGGCGTATCTCACCGGTTGAGGCGTCCACGATCGGTACCGTTTGCCCGCTGTAGTCGATGAAGAATTTTTCACCGGCGTGGTGCTCCTGCCTCATGGACCGGTCGAGTTTCTTGCGCCACTGGCGGTAGAGTTCGCAGTATTGGCTGTACTGGTAGCCGGAAGGGGTGCCCTCCTTGTACTCTTGCCACAACAGCATGAGGGTCAGGTGCTTGTGCCTAACAAGTTCATCATGCAGGGACCGCCAATCGGGCTGAGACAGTTTACGATAGGTCGGGGCGACAACGGGGGGATAAAGACGACATTCAAGGGCTTCGTCGTCAAGATCGGGAGGTAAGGGCCAGGAGAATCCGGCAGCGGTTGCCCGGCTAATCGTGGCATCCACGGTGCTTTTGCAGACACCGCAGGTTCTGGCTGTATCGCGCCTGCTCTGGCCGCACAGCCAGACAAGACGCAAAATCTCTCGTATTTTTCGCATGGTAACTCGCTCTCTTGGCATATTGCCCTCCTTCAATGAAATAGAAGGAGGCAAGATACCTCATGGAAGTTACCCCGCGATACACTCTCAATATGTACTGGCCGTTTTCCAATCGGAAGGCCGGTCATTTTCCCAGCGGAATAGTGGCCGTTTTCCTGCCGGAACGCTGGCTGTTTTCGTCCGGAATACGCAATCATGCATGGAGTCGATATTCGAACTGTTGCCGAAATCATGGGGCACAAAAATATTAGCCAGACCATGAAGTATACTCACTTCCTCGATGATCAACAAGCTAAGCGCTATTGGGGCGATTGATAATCTTGGGCGGTAAAAGGAAAGGGGTGAGGGGAGGGGGCGTTGAGGTTAGGGGGTGTTGCTTTCCACACTGATCGAACAAGCAACACCTCTCCGTTTTGTTCGCAAGCTTTTCTTGTACTACCGTGAGATAAATTCCGAATTCTGCGTACTCTCTACTGAGCTTTGGCCTAACAGTGGAGATTGATTTTATACCAGTAAATATTATATAATGGTATAAATGCAAAAGGAGGTATCTTATGCAAAAGAATACGAGTGTTACCCTTGGGGCTCACTATGAGAAATTTATAGCGCAACAAGTGGCAGAAGGTCGTTATGGGACGGCAAGTGAAACTATTCGTGCAGGTTTGCGTTTGCTTGAAGAACAAGAAATAAAACTGGCCGCCCTGCGCCGTGCTCTCGTGGAGGGAGAAGAAAGCGGAACCGCTACCTATTCCTTAAAAGGTGTTCTTGAGCAACTGGACCAGGAAGGGCAGAAATAATGCCCTGTTTTACCCTGACCAAGAAGGCCCTTTCTGACTTACTGGAGATTGGCCGTTACACAGAACAACATTGGGGCAGGGAGCAACGCTACAAGTATCTGTCCAAGCTTGATGATTGTTTTCAGCAGATCGCTGAATCCCCGAACCTGGGGAGATCTTGTTCCGAAATCCGCGAAGGCTACAGAAAAATAACCGTTGGTAGTCACGTTGTTTTCTATCGACAAAAAACGGATTCAGAAATTGAAATTGTTCGTGTTTTGCATCGGCGAATGGATTTCGAAAGCAAGCTGATGTCCCATTAATGTCTGCTACAGGGGCCTGCTCACGAAAAGGAAATAATCGCACTCCAAGGTTTGGAGTTGACCTGACGGAATTTTCGGCGGCTACGGCGTGCAATCCCAGACTGAAGGGATCTGTCTGTTCAGATACAGTGCGCGGACATGCCACGCTTGCCACCAGGCAAGCTTAGCGTGTGATCTTTTTCGTTTGGTGAACAACCCCCCGGATATATCGACTACTTTCGGTTTCAGAAAAATCATTGACGCGTGACGTTACACGTCATATGCTAGAAAGCATGATAACCTCTTTTAAGTGTAAAGATACGGAGAAATTGTTCAATGATTACGGTGTAAAAAGATTTCGCCAAATCGAAAGGAAGGCTCGTATCAAGTTGGAAATTTTGAATGCCGCTCTTTCACTTGACAGTTTACGCGTCCCTCCGGGAAATCGTTTAGAGGTTCTAAAAGGAGATCGAAAGGGGCAATGTTCTATACGCATCAACAATCAATGGCGAATTTGCTTCGAATGGATTGATGGAGATGCACATAATGTTGAGATAGTAGATTATCATTGAGGTAAAAAATGGCCGAAAAACTAGCACCCATATCTCCTGGCGAAATCCTGTACGAAGAGTTCCTAGAGCCTATGGACATTTCACAGGCTCAATTAGCAAGAGATCTCAATGTGCCCCCTAATCGCATAAATCAGATTGTTCGTGGAAAAAGAGAAATAACAGCAGACACTGCGCTAAGGCTTGGGCAATATTTCGGTATTGAGCCAGAGTTTTGGCTCAACCTCCAGCTTCGTTACAACATGAAAGTTGCCCAAGAAAAAGTAGGGCTACAGATTAAGAAAGAAGTCAAACCTTATAAGGATTCACAAGGCAAACGTTTTCAACCTTCTATATAGCTGTATTAGGGGTTGTAAGCCGGAACCGCCGAAAATTCCGTCAGCCCAACTCTCCACCCCTTGCCGTGCGATTTTTTTCGTTTCGTGAGCAGGTCTCTTAAACGACTCAATTTTAAACAGTTACAGTTGGCACAGCGCAGCTACCAGGTCATTGGGCCCACTATGCTATTGGATCTGGTTTTGATATAAACTTGCGTACCATGGTTCGCAGCAGTATAATGTTTTAAAAGAGGGAACGTGGCAAGACTAGCAACACCAAAACGCATTATTGTCTATGCAACTCAAAACGGCAATGAGCCTTTTACCGATTGGCTCTATGGTTTGAAGGACAGTATGGGCCGAAAGCGCATTTTGATCCGGATCACGCGCCTTGAGCAGGGAAACTACGGTGATTGTGAGCCTGTAGGGGAAGGGGTTAGCGAATTACGGATGTTTTTTGGTTCAGGCTATCGAGTCTACTTCGGGGAAGATGCGGATAATATCGTTGTCTTGCTCTGCGGCGGCGACAAAGGGAGTCAGAAAAAAGACATCAAGCAGGCCAAGGCTTTTTGGCAGGAGTATTTGAACCATGGAAAAATATAGATCGTTCACCGACGTTGAGGAATCCTACTTCCGTGACCATCCGGAAGAAATAGACGATTATATCAGCCTTATTTTTGAAGAATACGCTATTGACGGCGACATAGGTGCTCTGCTTTCATCTCTGCGTGTTTTGAGCCGCGTCAAGGGGGTTACTCAACTAGCCGAAGAGACAGGATTGAGCCGCAAAGGGATACAAAAAGCATTGTCAGGGAACGGCAATCCTGGATTCGCTAGTGTTAATGCCATCATGCATGCTATGGGATATAGGCTGTCACCGCAGAGATTGAATTCGTGAAATCATTTTCATAAGTTCTCAAACCGTGAAAGATTGGTAGCCGTGTAGGCCTAATTGTAATTGTTTATCCGGCAACCATATTAAATAACATAAGATAATATTGACGATGACCAAGAATGGCAGTGAAATAAATTGCTGAAACTGTAAATACATCGATTTGTCAGGTGTGTATTTCCCTGGAAGGTGTACGTGGTTCAAAGAAGTAAAAGAATTAGAACCAAAAGAAATTCCTGGGGATATGGTGGACGTCGGCTGTAAATTCTTTTCTCCAAATTCTGGGCAATGATCAAATACGCATCCCTCAACTGCTTATGTTGGTAATATCTTATTTTATTTAACTTTGCTTCATTGAAGCAGCAAGGCATTCTTGGCTGCAGACGCATGTATTGTTGCTCAGATCTAGAGTGGTCCAACTCGTGGTCGTTTTACCACAAACAGTGCATGTATATACTTTGCCGTGGTAATTGTTATAAGGATTCGCATCCTTCTTTTTTTTGGGGGGCAAATTTTGTAAGGGAGGGACTAGTGTTATCCTAGGCAATGGTTTCTCTATATCCCATGCTTGAGGATTTCTTGGTTGAGAAGCAATCCTTTTCAGCTGTTCTGCAAGCTCTTGTTTCCGCTTCTGTTCCTCCTCGCTCCTTCTCTGCGCCTCTAAAGCTCTTGTTCGTTCTTGCTCTTTTAGTTCTCTTTGGAGTTTTTCTAATTGTTCATGTTCACCAGGGTGGACAAACTCACCTGTTTGCGGTGAAAAAAGAGCCTGACCTAATTTTGTCTCCAGTTTGGAACAAAAATAAAATTTCTGGGGAGAGTGGATGCATTTTAACCCTCGGAGGGTCAATATCGTTTTTTCCTCGACATCGAGATACGATAAAGAACGGTTATTGCTGGAGTATAACTGATTGTATTCAGATGAAAAAATAATGTCTCTTTCTGTAGGAGTCAGATAAGCTGTTTCTTGATCTTGATCATCTTCTTTCAACATACCTGTCAACGGCACCCAGACGATATCTATACCAAGATTTGATAACTCGTACTGTAAGGACAATCGCTCTCTAATCCCCTTTTCCAATATCCAATAACCAATTTTAAGTCCATTGGGAAAATCAACATAGCAATCAATGGGACGAGGCAGATCTGATTCCTCAAAATGTTTCTCGATCGTCACTTTTTCACCAAGTTTCGATCTTAACCAGGAATATAATAGCATCCTTGCCTGCAAGACGTTTGGTGATTCGTTTTTTAATGGACAGCTGGTAAGGTCTTTGTGGGCAAAGTGCCATCGTTTTTTTTGACCAGCTCGGACGAGGACTGGTTGCTTACACACAGGGCAAATGAGTTCATCATCTCGTCCGTGTTGTCTGAGTAATTCAATATTTTCCCAGGTCCAACAAGGGTCAAGAATGATGATATCCTCTTGTGTAAAGCCTCTCTGAGCTTTGAACATACGCCATCTCCTATTCAGTTGGCTTCGAACCCTGTTGGCGCAAATAGTCAGGAAAAACCACCAGCTAGAAATTTTATCTAATCTAAATCAAGATAACTAGAGATAGTTTAGCTCTAACTTTTCATTTTGCAATAAGATCAGAATATGAAAAATTAAATTATCCAAACTATTGTTCTCCTTCTACTCCAATTTTCCCTCTGTACTGCTGACACTGGTAAGGCATCGGATAACTATTGCAAAGACCTTGCGAGTTGGCAGCAGTGGCACGATATGCTTGATAAGCACCCGCAGGACGATGGCCTTAGTGCCTTGTACGCTACTCGGCGCGGACTCTGTACCATGGTAGAGTCTGGGCAGATTGATATGGATCGGGCTGTAAGGATTTTTGAAAAAATGCGGAAATCGCTGATAGGTCAGTATCAACGACAAGCGGAAACTGAGCCCCAAAAAGGGAGCCAGACGATGTGAGGAAGTGCACAATGATATGTGCAACAGTATCAAGGGGTAGAACGGATTCCTGCTAAATCACGCAGTATAAAAATCAGATGATTTGTATTTTCTGTATATTCAGCAAAATAGAAGCAAATGATACCACCACCAGGATGGACCGGCGCGTGATCCGCGCGGCGCTGGCAGGATCGACAATTTTTTTGGTATCAAAATAATCCGTAGCAATCACATCTCGGGAGACAATAATGCTACTCGGTGACTCCACAAAATACGGAGCAGGATTTAGGCTCGTTGGAGATTACTTAGACCTTCGTGAACTTTACGAAACGATCCACTATTTTACATCCGAAAATGGTCCAATCCCTCCGCATCATGACGAATTTATCTTGGAGTTGGCCTATGACGTTCGTCATGCGTTCCAAGGCGACCGGGACACTGAATCCATCGAGAATTCCGTTTATTTCGCTGTCGATATTCTTTGGCCTATCTTTTTAGTGCAAGTGGCTATGCTTCGAGCAAGTGCCGCATACGTACCAACTACGAAATCACATCAAGCGGCCCTGTATAGAGTTGAGGCATGCATTGAAGAAGCCTTGAACGCCATCGATGCGAATGTTTCGCTTAAATGCTGCGATTGGCTTCATGGATTTTCTCTTTTCCCGCAGGATTATCTAATTAGTTTTATATCTCAGCAAACCAAGAACTACGTTTTTTCAGCAAAGACTGCAAAATCTCGCATCCGTAATCTACCGGAAATTATCATGAATCTTTCACCGTATTCTCCTGCATATAGGGAATACGAAAACGAATTGAAGATCATAGCGGAGCAACAGAAGTGTAAACCAAATGATCTTCATGATGATTCCGAGTGGCCGAAGTTCAAATGGTAACTGGTCAATTTGCGCGTAATCCGCGCGGCACTATCCTGTTCCACGGAAATTATGGTATCAAATCTCGCGCCGGCGACCGGCCCAGGTTGGCAAAAATGCTAGCAAATAGCAACGTTCGGAGCTGCGCCCAGAGCAAAGTTTGATACCAACTTGGCAAAGGCAAATGCGCAGAAACATACGGTTTCAGCCATAGCAGCCCATTTCAAACCGTAAATATATGTTTATTTTCCCCCTACCAGGAGGGCAAGCCGGAACCGCCGAAAATTCTGCCGGAAAACACTGTACCCTCAGTTTCCGGCCATTCCTGCAATCCGACACTGTTTTCAGCACATGTTTTACCCGGTTTGGACCGCTATTTTCAGCCAATCGTCACTTGTGACGGAAAACAGATGTTTTCCGACAGAAAGATTTCTTGAGGCAAAAATATATCCTCTAAATCAATCATGGCGGGGAGGAAGCCCAATCATGGCTGCCAGGTCATTAGATTTAGCGAGGTTTTTCGTTCTTATTGGGTCTCCCCCCCCACACAACCTATCTGCTGCCGTGGAAAATGGCAGCAGATAGGGACCTTTCTTAATTTAATTTCCAGCCATCATAGCGGCAATATCCTCTTCGACGGTACCGATTGGCTTGATATTGAAATTTTCCACGAGAACATTCAACACTGCCGGGGAAATAAAGGCCGGCAGGGTCGGGCCAAGACGGATACCTTTGACGCCGAGGTGCAACAGGGCCAGCAGTACCGCAACCGCTTTCTGTTCATACCAGCCGATATCAAATGAGATTGGAAGCTCGTTGATGTCTTCAAGTCCGAACACCTCCTTGAGTTTGAGTGCGATCACGGCTAGCGAGTAGCTGTCATTACACTGCCCCGCATCAAGTACTCGGGGAATACCGCCGATGTCACCGAGATTAAGCTTATTGTAGCGATACTTGGCACAGCCTGCGGTCAAAATCACTGCATCCTGTGGGAGATTTTGGGCAACTTCTGTGAAGTAGTTACGACCTTTCTGTCTGCCATCACAACCTGCCATGACGACAAAGCGTTTGATAGCTCCAGACTTAACCGCGTCCACAACCTTGTCTGCCAGGGCGAGTACCTGATCGTGAGCAAAGCCACCGACGATGGTGCCCTTTTCAATCTCTACCGGTGGTTTACATCCTCTTGCCTGCTCAATGATGGCCGAAAAATCTTTCGGGTTGCCGTTTACCCGCTCCGGAATATGAGTCACACCTGGATAACCTGCCATGGCAGTAGTGTACATTCGTTCTTTGTAGGTGTTGGACTCTTTAATGGGGATAATACAGTTGGTGGTCATCAGGATGGGACCGTTAAAGGATTCAAAATCCTGGTTCTGGTGCCACCATGAGCTGCCATAATTGCCTTTCAAATTGTCATATTTCTTGAAAGCCGGATAGTAATGCGCTGGAAGCATCTCGCCGTGGGTGTAAACATCCACCCCTGTGCCCTGGGTTTGGAGGAGAAGCTCTTCGATGTCTTTAAGATCATGGCCGCTGATAAGGATTCCCGGATTTTCTCCAACACCGAGTTCAACCTGCGTGATTTCAGGATTGCCGTAGGCCGTGGTGTTTGCAGTATCCAGGGCAGCCATAGTGGTTACCGCGCACTCACCGGCCCTTAACACCAATGCAATCATGTCATCCACGGCAAGATCTTCAGTGGTAGAGGCCAGCCCCTCGATAACAAAGTCATAGATCTCTTCTTTTTCAACACCAAGAACCGCCGCATGTTCGGCATACGCCCCAATACCTTTTAGGCCGAGGATAAGCAGCTCACGCAATGAGCGGACATCTTCGTTTTCTGTCGCAAGAACGCCCACTGTTGCTGCTTTCTCTTGAAAAAGCGAGCGATCACTGGAAAACCAAAGTGCTGAGTGGTGGAGCTGCTCAGAGGCGCCCTGCTGTTTTCCGCCCCCCAGGAATTGCATCAGTTTTGTCCAGATCGAGGTTTTCTCCTCGGATGGATTCATAGCATCAAACTGATCCTTGAGTCTGGCCTTGATAACTTGGGATCTTTTTATCCAGGATTCGAGGCTTGCGTTGTCAAAGTTCGCATTTGTTATGGTAGTAAACAGTCCCTGAGCAAGAAACAGACCGACAGACATATCAACCTCTACACCTGCCTTTTTCAGGTTTTTTGCCAGAACTGCAATGCCTTTCATGTCATAAATGAGCAAGTCCTGCAGCTTTGCAGTTGACTCCTCCTTTCCGCACATCCCTTTTATCGTACACCCGGTACCTTTTGCCGCCTCCTGGCATTGAAAACAGAACATACTCATATTGATCACCTCGATTTTTGTTGATGCTGAGCTGATTTTATCCAGCCTTGCTTATTGGTTATATGATTATTTTTCCAGCAAAGAGCAGGGGGGGACAGAGGATGCAGAACTTCAAAACCGCATATCCCTGCCTGCACGTTCCCTTGCATCATACAAATTCTGGAGAGGGGATCTTTGACCTAGGTCAATTTTTTAAAAAAAGCAGATTCTTTTTCACCACGTCAATGACCCACAGAAAGAAATTAACGGTTTTTGACGTAGATCAATTTCAAATCTGAAAATCTGAGTACATTGAGATCATTCCTTCAGAGGAACAAAATCAACCCTAGAAGCAACAGGAGTACCCCATGACGGAATATATTCAGGCAACAGATACCCTGCATTCGATCGCTGAGCGGTATCCGGAAACAGTTGCAGTATTTATTAGTAACGGATTCCCGCAAATGGAAGATGTGACCCAGCGTGAACAGTTTGGAAAAATGATCACGCTGGATGCAGCGCTAGCAATGAAAAATTTGAATCGGGAAACATTTATATCTCTGTTGCATGAAGTTATTAGCGTTGAACGCAACAGTGCAGACCCAACCCTGGCAAGGCCGGAAGCAATAAATGAAGACGGGTTGAATGTGGTAGGCCTGCTTCCTTGCCCGATTCGGATACCTCTGCTTGAGCAATATAACAGCTTTGCTAAAGAAACCAGTCTTCACGGTGTCAACACCGAACTTAAAGCTGCAAGTGTTGGTACCCAGTGGGTAGCGGATAATCTTGCTGGAATCACATCCCCGGAAGAGTTGCCCGATCTTTTTATGTCGGCAGGGTTTGATCTCTTTTTCGATCTGGAAAAAATTGGTTGTTTTCGGGCGCAGGGAGTATTTGCTGACCTGGTGCAATACACTGACGAAAATCCCCTGTTCGCGGGGCGTGACCTGCGGGACCCTTCTGGTAACTATTCACTTATCTCTGTTGTTCCCGCAATCTTCCTTGTCAACACAGCAGAGTTGGAAGGCCGAGCGATCCCACGTTCCTGGGCTGATCTTCTGGAGCCGGAATGGGAACGTTCGGTTTCATTGCCCGTTGGGGATTTCGACTTATTCAACGCAATTCTTCTCAATATACATGATCGTTACGGAGATGAAGGCGTTGAAAAATTGGGTCGTTCTATGCTTCTGTCGATGCACCCCGCCCAGATGGTTAAAAGTAACAGGATGAAGCAGAAACGGCCTGCAGTCACCATTATGCCTTATTTTTTTACAAAGACGGCGAAAGAGGGGGGCACGATGAAGCCGGTTTGGCCCGAAGATGGAGCGATCATAAGCCCGATCTTCATGCTGGCGAAGAAAAAACGTGGTGCGGAATTGCAACCGATTGTTGATTTCTTCGCCTCGAAAGCGGTTGGAGAAACTCTATCGCACCAGGGCCTTTTTCCATCGTTGCATCCAGAGGTGGATAACAAGCTGCCCGCTGATGCTCCGATGATGTGGCTTGGCTGGGACAAAATTTTAAAAACCGATCTATCTGCTGAAATAGCACGTTGTGAGGAGTTGTTTAACCGTTCTGTACAGGGAGGTGATATATGAACCTTGTGACTGTATCTGGCCCCCCCTCATCCGGCAAAACAGCGATTATCCTGAAAACGGCAGCGACATTGATGCAAAAAGGGGTGAAGGTCGGCGTCGTCAAATTTGACTGCCTCTCCACCGACGATGACCTCCTATATGACAAGGCGGGTATTCCCGTTCGTAAAGGGATTTCCGGTGCCTTGTGTCCAGATCACTACTTCGTATCCAACATTGAAGAGGTTTCCAAATGGGGAGTGAAGGAAGGGTTCGACTTACTTATAAGCGAATCAGCAGGGTTGTGTAATCGCTGTTCGCCCTATATCAAGGATATCGGGGCGGTCTGTGTCATTGATAACCTCAGCGGCATCAACACCCCGAAAAAAATTGGTCCAATGCTGAAAAGCGCAGATATTGTTGTGATCACCAAAGGGGATATCGTCTCACAGGCGGAACGAGAAGTATTCGCAAGCCGAGTCAATTCGGTAAACCCCAAGGCTACCATCATGCATGTCAATGGTTTAACCGGGCAGGGCGCTTATGAACTCGGCACCCTTATGTATCAAGAAGATGTCCATGTGGATACCGTGAAAGGAAGAGAACTGCGTTTTCCAATGCCTTCAGCACTCTGTTCTTATTGCCTTGGTGAGACTCGTATCGGAGACGAATATCAGATGGGCAATGTGCGCAAGATCAACCTTGAAAGATGATTGATAAAGGATAACGCAGTGAAGCAAATACAAGAAGAACTTGAAAAAATGGGTATTGGGCAGCTGTTTGGTCGCTATCCTTTCTTAAATAGCTACCTGAACACACAAGGCCTCGAATTGACCGGTGAAGAAACGGATACTCTTCCCACTTTCCTGAAAAAACTCGATCCGGACGAGATCGAGGATAAGGCGCTTGATCCAGAGTCAATTATCATTGGTACCGCAACCTATATCATTCAGATGCTTGAGTTTTTAGGTGACGGGAAAGAGCGCTCGGTTATTGAGATAACACTTTATCCTGGTACCAATAAGGATGGCGAACCGGAGAATTTTGACAAACTGACATTTCAGCGTGGCGAGATAGTTTGCATTGTTGGTCCTACTGGATCTGGAAAAAGCCGATTATTGGGTGATATTGAATGGATGGCCCAGAAGGACACCCCTACCGGCCGGAGGTTGCTGGTCAACGGTGAGGTACCCGATCCGAAATGGCGCTTCAGTTCGTCAGATAAGCTGGTTGCTCAGCTTTCTCAAAACATGAATTTTGTCATGGACCTGACTGTGGAGGAATTTATACGGCTTCATGCAGATAGTCGTATGGTGAACAATGCGGAAGAAGTGGTGCAGAATATTATTCGTGAGGCAAACGCCCTTGCCGGAGAACAATTCGCTCCGGATACAGCAATCACCTCACTTTCCGGCGGGCAATCACGGGCGCTCATGATCGCTGACACAGCCATCCTCAGCCGCTCCCCCATCGTTCTGATCGATGAGATAGAAAATGCGGGAATTGACCGAAAAAAAGCCCTGAAACTCCTATTGAATGAAGACAAGATCGTCTTGATGGCAACCCACGACCCCATGCTGGCTCTTATGGGGGACCGTCGCATCGTCATCAAAAACGGGGGTATTCACAGAGTGATCGAAACAAATGACCGGGAACGAGCAATCCTCTCAAATATAGAAGCCCTGGACTTCAAGGTGCAGTCAATGCGCCATATGTTGCGCCAGGGAGAATCATTGGAACATTTTGAATTTTAAAGGAGATTGGTTATGCATGACGGCTGTAGCGGAAGTTTTGAAAATGGACAGCAGGTGGTAGACAAAGTACGGATGATGGGCTTTTCGGAGCAGCCTATGCCGGTGCCACTTTCGATAACCTGTGGTCAATGTGGGAATCTTTTTGAAATGGAAACCTTTGAAACCGTGTGTCCCGAATGCGGTTGCGTACATGCGGTAACTCCCTGTCACGCCTTTGATCCAGCTAACGTGTCATCTGCTGGGATTGGTTACTGAAAAAGTACTGTAAGGGGGGAAGCCGGAACCCCAGAAACTTCCGTCCACAATCACTTTCAGGACTAACAGGGACAAACTGAATATTGCCCCGCTGGTCCAATTGGAAGGAACCAATAAAAAAAGGGAGGGCATCATCGCTGCCCTCCCTTCTGACTCTTTGCTTCTTGCTTAGTCCTCAATAGCTCCTGTTTTCAGTCGTTTGTTATAGATACTCTTGAGTTTGTAGAGATCCTGTTGCAGCTCAAAGACACCATGCCAGTGGGCATAATCAGGCCCATTCATGGCTGCACCCTGTCGCATGCGACGACCTTCATGGTGCCATAGGTGGTAATAGACCTTCTGGAATTCATCGTCCCATGGATTGTCTTTGAGGAGTTTCTTGTCAGCAAGTTCTTTGCGCATGGCTTCGGCTGGCTGATAATATCCCTCATTGTACAGTTCAATATTAAGGTCAGCTTGTTTGAAGAAATTCTCTGTATGCAATGAGGAGTGGCAGTTGCTACAGACCATAGTCATCTTCTTTCGGCCTTCCGCTCCGTCACCGGCGAGTGGGCTCAGAGGATCTTGAGAATTGCGGACCTTGGATTCAGCTGCCCAAAGATTCCATTTCAATCGTTCGGAGACATTGTGCGTTGATGTTAGAGCACCGATACCGCTCATATGGCAAACTGCGCAGGTGGGCGCACGATAATCTCCAGGTTCCCATGCATCAGGTGCACTGTCGAAATTCCACTTTGTTCCCTCAGCATTGTAAATATGCCCATGTTTGCTATTCTCGAAGATCTCGATATCTGGATGGTCAGGTCCGAGGTGACAGGACGCACAGGCTGCCGGTTTTCTTGCTTCAGCGATATCAAAACGGTGGCGAGTATGGCAGACAACACAGTTACCCACCGTGCCATCAGGCCAGATGGTGCCGACACCGGCTGCGGGCCAACTCTCCTGGGTCGGGCGCTTATCGGCCCCCATACTAATTTTAGAGCCATGACATTGCATACAACCGGCCATCTCGGAAGCCCGTTTGTATTTATCCATGCCCTGGCCTTCGTGTTTTTCAATCAAGGCAGTCATGGATTTATAGTTCCGTCCTTCTGGAACGTTATACTGGAGGCTGCCACGAAAATGACCACTCTTGCCGAACTCCTCAACTTCTTTGGCATGGCACCGTCCGCAGGTCGCCGGGGTTACCATGGTGGTTACATAAATATCTGTGCCTTTTACCCCAGGACAGTTTTGTGCAGCCATAGGAGAACCTTTATCGACACTGTGACAATCGATACAGGAAACACCGACGTGTCCGTGGCGACTTGCGGTCCAATCAGAAACTATACCTGGGTGTTTTTCAGCATGGCACTCAACGCATTTTTGCCCTTCTGGGGTGAGCCCACGCTCGACCTTGAGAGTTTTGACATTGCTTTCCAGGGCGAACGCTGGTGCAACGAACCCGACAGCCAAGATCACCGCGAGTGATAGACGCATTTCCCTCCTCCTATAATTGTTGTTTTATGAGATAGTCGTTTATGTCTTTATGCCCGACATGCTGATGGCAGTGTACGCAGGATGTGACAACGCCCATTTTGTAATCCCGATGAGCAAGATAAGCTTTGGGAATCTCATAGCGAATAGCATTGAGATCATGACATTGCTTGCAGCCCGAGGAATACGTGAATTCTTCACGATGCTGCAGATTACCCATCCAGTCGAAAGATTTCGCCCAAAACAATTCGCCCAGTACATCCTTGGCACCACTGTACCCTTTAGCGCTTACATACTGGACAACATTGTCATGAGGCAGATGGCAATCGACACAATGAGCTTTAACTCCAAATTTATTCATCCCTCCATGGATATCCTCTTTGTAGGCCTGGGCAACAGCCTTCATAGAGTGACATGAAGAACAAAATTCTACCCCTGAGGTTCGTTCAATCATTTCGGCACCTCCCAATGCCAGAACGACACCGATCAGGATACCGCCTATCAGGAAAAGCATCTTTTTCTTCATTTGTGTCCTTAAGCTTTAAGAAAACATGGCTATTA
>QKJV01000429.1 GCA_003249165.1 Desulfobulbaceae bacterium
GCAGTCACCGACCTCTGCCCATTGGTCCGAAGGCATCGGAAGGGTGCATTTCGACATCGTAGTGGCACGAACTGGCCGTCGTTCTTATTCTCATGCATGGGTTTTGCAGGAGCAGTCCATTGCTCCTGCCGATGCCAATCGATCAGTGGTTAGTTATAATGCAATTCACAGACGAACGGTGTTTAACTGTTTTTGTGCCTGGGTTTACGACCTTTTCTGGAGGGGTTGTTCATCCTATTTACCGGCTTTGGCAATCTTATTTCCGGTCTTTCAATTACAATCTTCTTCAGAGCAGGTAGTGCCTGTTCCTTAATCTCTACATCATTGTCTTTCAGCACACTCATGAAATTAGCATGGTCATTTTTGGAAAGGATATTTATCGCTTTTCCTTCTGTTCCTGCTCGTGCAGTTCTTCCAATCCTGTGAATATACTGTTTACTCTCCCTGGGAATATCATAATTGTAAACATGGGAAACACCCTGTATATCAAGTCCTCTTCCGGCTACATCTGTGCATACAAGGACACATATGTTCCCGGAATGGAATTTTTCCATTATGCGAGTTCGTTCGTTCTGTGTCAATCCGCCATGAATTGCCACGGCATTGATAGCTGATTTTCTCAGGTTTTTTGCGACTTTGTCAGTGTTTCTTTTTGTGTTGCAGAAAACCATCCCGAGGTTTGACTTCTCATTTTGTAGAAGATACACGAGCAGAGATAATTTCATGTCATCCTGTACTTTATAAACGACCTGATTCAATTTTTGCGGGTCGATATAAGAGTCTGTTGATACTCGAACCGGGTTTTCCATGTACTTGCGGGAAAGCTGGACAATATCTTTTGTAATGGTCGCAGAGAACAAAAGGGTCTGCCTGTTTTGAGGACATTCCTTGATAATTTTTTCTACATCCGCTTTGAATCCCAGATCAAACATATGGTCTGCTTCATCAAGGACAAGGGTTTTCACATTATTGAATTTGATAGTATTTCTGCTGATATGATCGAGTAGCCTACCGGGTGTTCCCACAACAACCTCGGCATTCTTTAACGCTTTAATTTGTGGATTGATCCCTACACCGCCATAGATAGATGCGATATTTAACGGGTCGTATTTTGAGAATTTCCTGAACGAATTTGCCACCTGCTCCGCCAGTTCTCTTGTAGGGGTCAGGATCAAAGCCTGAATTCCTTTTCCTTTTTCGGAATTTTGTAATATGCCGGAAGCAAATGCGAGTGTTTTTCCGGAACCTGTTGCGGACCCGGCTATAACATCTTCTCCAGCAAGTATTAGGGGAATTGATTTTTCCTGTACTGCTGTAGGGCTTTCAAAGCCATGTTCATCTATTGATTTCAAAATAGTATTACTGAGACCTAGTTTTTTAAAATTATCCATAGTTAGACTTTCCGTTATTTTTTTGAAAAAGCTACTTAATTGCTTTTTCATATTTATATATTTAAGAGATATTAAAAACAATTAAGAGCTATAAGCACAACTTCAGAAAAGTTAAGATTAATTTACTGCTTAAAAGTTAGTAATCGCTTATAACGGTGAACTCTCCCTTATACTTTTGCCTATTTTGATGATGTATTACCCAGCATTCATTGTTCTTCCAAAGGTTCCGTTTGTAATAGTGTGCCGCTTCATTCAAGAGCCGTTTCCGGTTCGTTTGCGCACCACCACATCCAATATACCGCATAACACTGCAAGGTTCACTCATCTATCATTAGATAATATCTATATCCTGTATCGCTTCTGGCTTATATGGAATATTCTCATAATGCCAATGGACAAATATGAATGAGTACATGAGTACTGCGAGGCACACATTCTTTGTAAGGGACTTTTTGTCCTTCAGAATTGAGGTGCAGGTTTTTTTGAATTCCGTAAGGTTGGGTAGTCCACCAGTAGTCGATTGATAATTATTCCAAATTAATCGAAATCCAGTTTCTGCTCTTTCTTTTCCCGCATTTTTGGCGCTACTGTGTTCATCCTGCTGTGCGAGCAAATAAACGCAATCAAAAGCCATGCTGAAGAGAACATTATGAAAACATCAATCACGTATTAGTGAACGACCAAAATTTTCAAAAGATGTAAATTTGGGTGGAAATAGGTTGCGATACCTGCAAAAATGAGTTAATTTGACAATGTCAAGTTAAAAGGTAGAAGGCTTCGAATTAGCCTTCTTTATATTATTCTCTCTCACTGGTTAAATAATAACCGAAGAAGACAGGCTCGAAGCGGACCGGCTTTGGGACAGCATAGCTATGCCAGGAACCAGCCCGGGTACCGTGACCCCGAAGAAGAAGAAGACGCACTAAAAAAATTATAAAGATCGACGACACAAAATTTAAGTGCGAGGGAAGGGATTCTAAACCCCTAATTCCTTTGAATCAAATTTAAAACTCCAAATTACTTCCTGAGAGGACGAAATGCCCCGTAATGAATTAATCGATTTTTTTATTTTTGCCTTTTAAACGGCTCAATCGAATACTTTCACTTTCCTGCTGACCTGCAGGGATTTTTCTGAAGCCAAAATTCTGGTCGTTCCCAGCTACCTGGTTGATATTCCGGGATCAGACTTCCCAGCGCGGCTAATGATTTCTTTTTTTATCTCTGTACGCAGGCGGGTTCAAGCGGAGCGCTGAGGGTGCTCACCGTGCCGGAGATTAGCGCGGTGGTGGGCAGATCTATGCTCGACTACCAACTGCACCGGCTGGAGCTTCGGGATTGATCGAGCTGCATCACTGAAAGGTTGTGCTCACCGGGTCAAGCGTCGCCTATAGCAGTCTGATGCGAAAGGAATTGGAGTTGGGCGGTGAGGATAAGATATGAAGCTACAGTCATTGAGCTTGCCCGCAAAATGAAGTGAAGCCGACACACAAAAAAAATGGATTGTCGGCTTGAGTCCTTTTGTTCATTGGGAAGACTGTGTTTCATTGTCTAATCCGAGGCAACAACCCTCAAGCGATCGTATCAGAGCATTATGTCCGCAGCAGAGCGAATCCTCCGGATATTGCTCCTCTGGCTTTCCAGGCCCATTCCGGCTGCTGCCCGAGCCATTGGATCAGCATCTGCAGGTAAGCCGAATGATATGCCGGTCAGCGCCTCAACCTGCGCTACCGGCACTTGCCAGGTCTTGAACTCGTCATCGAAGAACTCCATGCTCTCCAGATAATTCTTCTGCGTGCGCAGGTAGGCAGTGGCGCTGAGCTTTTCGTTCTTATTGACGAATGCCACCACCTTCCAGAAATCGGCAGGCAGGAGGTACTCATTGCGGTAAATCATATCGTCTTCGCGGAAGACGGGACCGGTGAATACCGATATCTGCACATTGGCATTATCTGCAGTCTTCAGTATGTAGTCTTCCACTTCGAGCCAATCACGCTGGTTGAAACGCGCGTGCTGAGGTGAGCAGTTCGTGAAATGGAACGTATCCTCTCCTGCGTCCCTGGCATTTGGCCCCCAGCAGGGATCCAGGCGGCGAACAAGATGTCCGCGATCAAGTGGATTGCCTGCATACAATTGGGGTCCGGCCTGATACATCGGGTCGAGGCGTGGATCAAAGTACCATTTGTCGCGGTCGCGTTTGATGTTCTCCAGCTTCTCGCCGTCAATATTGGCCGCGGTATAGAAGGCCAGCCTTCGATCGGCATTCATCACAATGGAGAAGTGCAGGTAGGTGAGAATCTCACCTCCGTCCTTGAGCTTTGCGACTTTGGACTGGAGATTATCGGCCAGCTTGGGAAGCAATAGCTGGTGCTGAGAGCCCAGGAAATCGGGGTTGTAGCCATCCGCCAGGAGGTAATGTTCCGCGGCCAGTTCTCCCAGCTCCATTGCTGCGCCGGTGATTGGTTCTGGGGCGGTTATGATCGCTGGTCCGACCGGACCGGTACCATGGCTGCGAAGCCTTCGAAGAGCTTCAGCCGCCATCGGCTCGTTCTCGCTGCGCGACTCCAGTGCCTGGAAGATGCGGCTGAT
>QKJV01000052.1 GCA_003249165.1 Desulfobulbaceae bacterium
GACAACATCTTCATCGAGAGACTCTGGCGCACCCTGAAGTACGAAAGAATTTATCTCAAAGACTACGAAACCGGCACCGAACTCCGTCGGGATCTGACGGTCTGGTTCACATGGTACAACGAAAACCGCCGGCATTCCTCCCTTGACAAACGGACCCCGAATGAGGCTTATGATCAAGGACTGAAAAAACTCAACCCGGCCGCCTGATGCCGAGCAACTCCGCTATTACGGAACATTGCTTATTTCACCTTCAGGCTGTCTCACTATCCCGGACCACCTCACCCTAGTTTCGTGTAATGCCATGCGATCATTTTTTCGCGCAAATCAGCAGTTCGTTTTTGCTCTGCGGCTTTTTCCCTAACAAGGCGATGATACTCGTCAGTCATCTTATCCTCGTACGTCGTGTCTAAGGCTAACGGGGCTGGAGCGAAGCGACAGGTCCATCAAATTATCAACTGGTTTCCGCATCCCATTTTTTACACTCTACATCTTCCCCAAGATTTGACAAGTATTATTAATTTGCTTTATGGTTTTAGCCGAATAATACTCTTTCCCGTGCAATATGAATCACAGGATATCTCCTCATTAATCAAGCTACCCGATAGTTTTTCTACCGCAAATAATAGCTTCATGGGCCAAAAAGAAATACCTGCAAGCGACCAGCCCAGCCTGCCTTTCGTAAATGGCTCTGTTTCTAAGTCGATTTTTATCGAAAGTGCCATCATGGCTATACCGAGCAATCAAGTCTGTCCGCGTTTTTGATCAAGCTTGAGGAGAAACAGCAGCCTGAATCTTTTCGGAAGCAAGCTCAGGATGCGATATCGCTTTACCATGAGATGCTGGGGCGCGGGAAAAAACCGTTGCAGACAAAAGACTCCTTGCCGATTGATCGATAAGTCGATTCCTGATTTGAACAGGTTAATCATGATGGTTTCGCAAATTCTACTTTTTGACAATCCGGCCTTTAATGATTTAAATTAGTTACGGACGAAAAAATAGGCGATTTTTGACTTTTTGCGAAATCATCAATCATAGGAAAAGTGTCGAGCGTAGAAGCGAACTGGTCGTGGGCCTGAAATTTTCATTTCCCACCATGCCAAGATGCAGTCTACTCGAAAAATCGACCCGCTAGAGATGACCGGGCCGTCTTTTTTGTTGTGTCAAAATGATTGCTTGCCAATGTACAACGATTTTTCAATGATTCCTACGGCCTACAAGCCCTGCAAAACAAGAATCCCCTTCTCCCCACCTTTTTACTTCCGGAAATGAGCTGCTTTTGTAAAAACATAAGTTTAAAGTCTACCATGTTGTTAGAAAAACGATGGTTTTGTTTTTTTGTTACATCAAAATGTAAGCCTGGATTAACTCTGGATGTATCGGACGCCAAAAGCCCCGCCCACGGTTTGTCCTGCTCCTCCTGCCCGTTCTGAACTTTCCCAACCGAAAGACGTTAATCCAACCGATACTCCCTCCCTGAAGATCGACCATCAATCCAAACATTTTTCAACCAAACGGTAATTTCACCTTACGCTGTACGTTGTCCCTCGGGAGCGACCGTCCTATTTGAGGGAAATCCCCTTTACACGACTTTTAAAACTTTCCCCTCTCCCCATTAGTAAAGCAGGACATCTTTTCGGAGGCCGTCTTGCGCAAAATCTTTCCATTCATGATTCTGATCTCGGTTTTGGCCGTAGACGTGACAGACGCCGAGATTTGCCGGCAACCGTTTAGCCCTGATTTCGGCTCGACGGTGATCGCGGAGAGCAACCAGGCCTTCGTCATCACTCCGACTTGTCCCGAAAGCTCCCTGACGGTCCGGAAACCGATCCAACTCACCGTTCGTTTAAGCCCGGAGGAAAGCCAACTTTGCTTAGCCGCGAGCATAGAAAGCTTAAACCAAGCGGCGAAGAAAAATTGCAACCTTCTACTACTGCATTGTTTGGATTCCCTTGATGATTACCCAGCTGCCATCAAACCCAGAGATTAGTTGTTCGGAGCCTTCTGTAAGGACCACTCTCCCTCTAAGGGCACGGATGTTCACCATCTTGCCCGTAGGCAGATCAATAGTAGGTGTGAGCAAGTCTTTCTGTAGTTGCTTGGTAACAGTGGTTAGTCCCCACTCCAAGCTTTGTTTTACCAGATCACCATTATTGTCAGACCAAGCCGATATGCGCTCAGGAATGTCATTTAGTGGTGTTTGCAAATACATCTCAGTTACATAATGTTTGTGGAATAAAGTATCTTCTAATCCCATGCGCTTGACCGGCGTTGCGGAATTTGGAAGCGATTTAGGCTTTAGTATGGCGAAAAGACCCACACGAACGCCTGTAAAATCAGGATTCATTACATAATCGTAGTTTAGATACATAACTCGCTGAGCTGGCGATGCATCCATTAAGGTAACGTAATTCTCCGGGTTAACCTTTTTGGTAAACTTGGCTGGTAGTGCCTGAAGTGCGGTAACGGCGCTCATCGCCTGCTCGGTTGACTTCTGTGCAAAGCCATCAAAATCAAAATCGGCTAAAGCAACTCGCACCGGCATAACCTGCTCTTCTGCTGAATTAGCGCGCAAATGGTTTACGCCCATATCAATAAACAAAGGGACCAAGAGTTATGCTCAGAAGTGGTGTTTGAGAGAGATTTGAGAAAATAAAAGACGTATCCTGTCGGAACAGTTCGCCAAAACTGGAATTCCAACAAAAAGGATACGTCATGGACAAAGATAAGCTTATTGAGCTTAAAAAGCCAGGTGAAATTTCCGAGGATCCCTTGACCGAACTGCTTCGTGCCGGGGCCCGGCAACTGATTGCCGAAGCGGTTGAGGCGGAGCTCCAGGAGTTTCTGGCTCAATTTGCTCACCTTCGAACCCAACAGGGGCATCGGCAGGTGGTTCGGAATGGCTACCTGCCCGAACGGGACATCCAGACGGGACTTGGCCCCGTCCCGGTTCGGGTTCCGAAAGTGCGGGACAAGAGGGGTCAGGGGATCAAATTCAACTCCACGCTGGTGCCCCCTTATTTACGCAAGACCAAGAGTGTTGAAGAGCTTTTGCCCTGGCTTTACCTCAAGGGGATTTCCACGGGAGACTTTCAAGAGGCCCTCCAGGCCCTTTTGGGGGTCGATGCTCAAGGGGTATCGGCCGCAACGATCAGCCGCTGTAAACGCACCTGGGAGCAGGAACACGCCGCCTGGAATCGCCGCAGCCTGGCCACCAAGCGCTATGTTTATCTCTGGGCCGATGGGGTGTACTTCAACCTTCGTCGCGATGACGCCAAGCAGTGCCTGCTCGTGATGGTGGGGGTCACCGAGCACGGCCGCAAAGAGTTTGTGGCCATCGAGGATGGGTACCGAGAGTCGGAGCAGAGCTGGTCGGAACTGTTGTTGCGGCTCAAAGCCCAGGGGCTGAAACATGGCCCGAAGCTGGCGATTGGGGATGGCGCACTCGGTTTTTGGAAAGCCTTGAGCCAGGTTTATCCGGAAACCCGCCATCAGCGCTGTTGGGTTCATAAAACCGCCAATGTGCTCAACAAACTCCCGAAGAGTGTCCAGCCCAAGGTCAAGCAGGCACTGCATGAGATTTGGCTGGCGCCGACCCGGGAGGAGGCCTATAAAGCCTTTGATGCGGCGGTCTCGACGTATTCGGCGAAGTACCCCAAGGCCATGCAGTGCCTGGAAAAAGACAAAGACCAGATGCTCGCGTTCTATGATTTTCCGGCCCCACACTGGCAACATATACGGACCAGCAACCCCATCGAATCGACGTTTGCGACCGTGCGTCTCCGAACTGCAAAAACCAGGGGCTGCGTCTGCCGGCAGACGCTCTTGGCAATGGTCTACAAGCTGGGACAAAGTGCCCAGAAAAGATGGCGCAAACTGCGAGGCTTCAACCTTCTGGCCGAGGTCATAAGAGGTGTTCAATTCAAAGATGGAGAACGGATTGATGCATTAACCGAGGACGAACCCAACAGGAAC
>QKJV01000308.1 GCA_003249165.1 Desulfobulbaceae bacterium
AGAAACGATGCAGAGCAACTACTTGTCAGTGGTGTGCTAACGCCTGATCATGTCATTCGCACCAAAAACTATCCTCTTTTCCTCGATTTTGGCAGCAGTGGCAGCGAGGAGCACATCTCCCGGATTATCAGTGAAGCATTTTCTCAATACGAAAGACAATATGACCGTTATTTTTCTCGGCAGTCAGCCGCGAAAAAAGTTGATCGCACCCGGCTTGATCCGAAACCAAGAGTTATGCTTGTACGGGGACTTGGGCTCGTCACTGCTGGAGCGACACTAAAGGCTGCCCACATAGCTGCGGACATTGCCGAACATACCATTGCCGCAAAAACAATTGGAGCGACAGTTGCGCCATACCAGGAACTTGAAGAATCATCTATTTTCGACATGGAGTACTGGAGTCTTGAGCAGGCGAAACTTGCCAAAGGGTACAAACCGCCCCTTGCCGGAAAAATTGCTCTTGTCACCGGTGGCGGGGGTGCCATTGCCTGCGGTATCGGCAGACAGCTTCTCGCCGCGGGTGCCAGGGTTTTTCTTTCTGACATTAACCGGGAACGACTTGAAAAGGTCCGCGACCTCCTTGCTGCTACATTCGGAAACGTGATGGTTTCATCGTTGGTTATGGATGTTACCGATAGCCAATCCGTCCAAAAATCCTTCTCCAAACTTCTCCGTGAGGCGGGGGGGCTCGATATCCTGGTGCCCAATGCCGGCATAGCCCATGTTGCAAAGCTTGCCGACCTTGATGAAAAAATATTTCATAAAGTGCTTGATGTAAATCTTCTGGGAGTTTTTGAGGTTATCAAGGCTGCCATTCCAATCTTTACCCGGCAGGCAATGGGCGGGAATATCGTCATAAACAGCTCAAAAAACGTCTTTGCGCCGGGAGCGGCATTCGGTGCATACAGTGCTTCAAAGGCGGGAGCACATCAACTTGGGAAAATTGCCGCCCTCGAACTTGCTCCTTTAGACGTCAGGGTTAATATGATAAATGCCGATGCGATTTTTGACAGGATTGTGGGATGTCGTTGGTCCCGATCGGATGAAGTCACGGAACCTTGACCCAGACGGGTTGAAGGAATATTATCGGCAACGCAACCTCCTCAAAACCGAAGTGCTGGCCGACCATGTGGGAAAAGCGGTGGTCTTTTTTGCCACCAATCAGACCCCTACCACCGGAGCAACACTGCCGGTCGATGGCGGAATCATGGCGGCATTTCCCAGATAGTCAGACCTCAACGATAGCGGATATCAAAACCGGAAAATTCTTCATCAGCCTCGACTTCCTGAACCTGCACCTCGTGGACGAGGGACATTGGTGACCCCTGATACAGCCAGGTGATCATACGTTCAACCTGTTCCGGCGCACCGGTGATTAATGCTTCAACAGAGCCATCTGGCAGATTTCTTACCCAGCCCTTGAGGCCTAAACCGGAAGCTGCTTCCTGAGTGTAAGCCCGAAAGTAGACTCCCTGTACCCGACCGACAACAACAGCCTTTACTGTCCGTGCCATAGGGACCTCCCTGTTTTTAGGATATAAGTTGCTGGAAAGCCTTCTCATCCAGTACGGCAATGCCAAGCGCCTGCGCTTTCCGCAGTTTGCTGCCCGGTTTTTCACCGCAAACAAGATGAGTCACCTTTTTACTCAGGGTAGATGACACCTGACCTCCCATTTTTTTTACAATCTCTTTTGCCTCATCACGGGAAAAAGAGGAGAGAGTCCCCGTAAAAAGCAGCACAGCTCCCTGCAGTGGCTGATCCGCTGCATTTTCCTCTTCTTTCTCTTCAGGAACAACCCCCTGTTCCTGCAGCAGCGCCAGCATTTTCTGCACGGAAATGTCGTCGAAATATTCCCTGATCGCGCCGGCAACCTGAGGCCCTATACCTTCAACAGCCAGCAAATCATCAAAAGAGGCGGCCATGAGTTTTTCCATTGTCTGGAAACGCTCCACCAGCAGAGCGGCAGTCACCTCCCCCACATGTCTGATGCCCAATGCGGATAGAAAACGGACCAATGGGGCACTTTTACTCGCATTTATGGCTGCTACAGCATTTTCCGCAGATTTTTTTGCCCAGCCTTCCAGTTTTTCCAATGTCTCCGGCTGCAGGGCATATATATCAGGAACATCAACCACAAGCTTTTCATTAAAAAGCTGCTCCATAACCTTTTTTCCAAGCCCCTCAATATCCATGCCGGCCTTGCCAGTATAATGAATCAGACTGCGCAGACGCTGAGCCGGGCAATGGGGATTAATGCAGCGCAACGCTACTTCTCCATTTTCCCGTACCAGCATATGACCACAGGATGGACAATGAACAGGCATTCCCACCTGTTTTTCCTCTCCGGTACGAAGATCGAGGATGGGCTGGACAATTTCGGGGATAACGTCTCCGGCGCGCTGCACCAGAACCATGTCGCCAATTTTGACGCCTTTACGCTTTATTTCCTCCTCATTATGCAGGGTGGCACGGCTTACCGTCACGCCTCCGATGGCAACCGGCTCAAGGATAGCAACGGGTGTTACAGTCCCAGTGCGACCTACCTGAAATTCGACGTCAAGCAACCGCGTGGTCGCCTGGGACGCAGGAAATTTCCAGGCAATGGCCCAGCGTGGTGTTCTGGCCTTTGTTCCCAATCGCTCTTGCAGGGTCAAAGAATTAACCTTGACAACCATCCCATCTATTTCATAATCGAGACTATCCCGTAGTTCCAGCAGATGCCGGTAATGGGCAACAACCTCTTCCATATTCCTGCAGCTGCCAACCAACGGGTTCACCCTGAAGCCATATACGGCGAGTCGGTTCAGCAGCTCATACTGGGTCGGGCAGTCATCTATCTGGTTTAACTCACTGATTCCGTAGGCAAAAAAATCCAGCGGCCTGCGTGCTGTAAGCCTCGAATCCAGCTGCCGAACCGAACCTGCCGCTGCATTACGTGGGTTGGCAAAGAGAGGTTCACCGACAGCGGCCCGCTCAGCGTTGAGCTGTTTAAACCCGTCAGTGCTCATAAAGACCTCACCGCGCACTTCAAGCAAAGACGGCAGGTCCCCGCCCTGCAAACGTAATGGAATTGCGGCAATTGTTTTCAGATTTCGGGTGATATCCTCGCCGGTGTGACCATCACCTCTGGTCGATCCCTGAATCAAAAAACCTTTCTCATAGACAAGTTCAACCGCCAGGCCATCCATTTTGGGTTCGGCTACGTACTCCAACTCGGGAAAATCTTTCAGGAAGCGGAACAGTCTCTCTTCAAAGTCAAAAAGATCCTGCTCGGAAAAAGCATTTTCCAAACTGAGCATGGGGTGTCTGTGTTGCACCCCGTTAAATTTTTCAAGAGGCTCCCCGCCCACCCTTTGACTGGGAGAATCGGTGGTGACGAGATCGGGGAATTTACCTTCAAGATCCAGCAATTCCCGGAAAAGCTGATCATATTCCACATCGGCGATAATGGGCCGATCAAGCACATAATAACGGTAAGCATGGTCGTGCAGCACATCCCGCAGAATCTTAAGCCTTTCTATTACTGCCTTTTTTTCATCTCCCATGTATTATTTATCCGCGGGTTTCTTCAGCAGTTCACCACCGCTTGCTATATTTTCATGCGGAACCTCATCAATAAAAATGAGAATCGTACTTTTCGGCTTATTTGCTGTTTCCGAAATGACATCGGTAACTCCCTGGCAAATCTTTGTCTTCTGTTCCTTGGTAAGTGTTCCAGCTACGCGAATATTGACATAAGGCATGTGCTTTCTCCTTTAAAATAAAACGTTCTTTGTCTTCTGATGAAAATTGTCATTTTAACAAAATAAACTTTTTTTTCACCTGGCATTGCAACGACCATGAAATATAATATGTCTTGCCTGTTGGCAACTTTGCGTTACTATCTGAATATGCTTGATTCATCCACATCAAAAACAGAACAGTTTCTTCAAACTTTTCGTGAAACCAGTGAATTGGCGGGGCACCCCGTTATCCTAAAAGCCGAAACCGCCTCAACAAACAGTGATGCGATGGAGCTGGGACATAATGATGGTGCAGCCGGAACCGTCGTCCTTGCTGCCTCTCAGAATGGTGGCCGCGGCAGACTCGGGAAAAAATGGGTTTCACCCCCCGGCAGCGGTCTCTATTTCTCCCTTTTGCTTCGTCCGTCTCTCGATCCGGCCGATCTCCCCAAGATTACCCTGTCGGCTGGAGTTGCCCTTTGCCGGGCGGTCAGCCAATTCTCGCTGTCTGCGCCGATGATCAAATGGCCGAATGACCTGCTCATCGATGGTAAAAAATGCGGCGGAATCCTGACCGAAAGCGAGTTCGGTCCTGCTGGACAACCTCTCGTCATACTTGGAATAGGTCTCAACGTTTTCACACCAGAGGAAACCTTTCCCGCCGAACTGCGTCATAAAACCACCTCGCTGCAGAGGTATGCTCAAAGCCTAATCCCTCTCCCTGCTCTCCTGCAAGAAATCCTTGTCGAAGTTGACGCCGTTATAAACCGGCTGGAAAAGGGATACTTTGCAGATATACTCGAAGAATGGAGAATGCTTGACGCCACCATAGGTAAATCCCTTTCCTGGGTCACCACCAACCACCGGGTAATTTGCGGTATCTCTCTTGGCCCCGATAATGAAGGAAGACTTCACATAAGAGACAGTCAGGGCATTATCCACGAGGTTCTGTCCGGAGATATCCGGCTTCAATCTCCTTGATTCTCTCAACAAGGTCGCGATTGACCGGCAGATTCATGCCGAGTTCTTCCGCCTTGGCAAGCA